>JAIRKY010000086.1 GCA_031259755.1 Mediterranea sp. (in: CFB group bacteria)
ATTGGCTTCGTAGAAGTTACCTTCATCATCGCGTTGAGTGCTACGGAAATGGACAAAGTTCACGCGGTCGCCAAAGCGTTTCATCATACCTTCCAGGTCGTTAGCGTCTACCACTCCCAACGAACCGGTGCACAGGCAAAGGCCGTTGGAGGCGTTGGGAACCGCGTCGATCAGTCTCTGGAAATCTTCGGCGCTACTCATGATACGGGGTAATCCCAGTATGGAATACGGAGGGTCGTCGGGGTGAATGACTAACATAACTCCTGCCTCATCGGCTACAGGAGCTATCTCTTTCAGGAAATGAATGAGGTTGGCGCGCAGTCTTTCCGCATCTATATCTTTATAACGATCCAGTTCTTTCTGGAATTGTCCGAGCGTAAAACTTTCTTCCGATCCCGGAAGACCTGCAATCATATTACGAACAAGGAGCTGCTTATCGCTTTCGTCCATCTGCTGAAAACGGGCTTTCGCTTTCGCTTTTTCTTCATCGCTATATGCCGCTTCCGCACCCGGGCGCTTCAATAGAAAAAGGTCAAACGCAACAAAAGCCGCTCTTTCAAAACGAAGGGCGCGAGAACCGTCAGGAAGTTCGTAGGCAAGATCGGTACGTGTCCAGTCGAGCACAGGCATAAAATTGTAGGTCACAATATTCACCCCACACTTGCCCAGGTTACGAAGGCTTTCTTTGTAGTTCCCGATATACTTCCGGAAATCACCCGTTTGGGTCTTTATATACTCATGCACAGGAACGCTTTCTACGACAGACCAACGGAGGCCTGCCGATCCGATCAGTTCCTTACGCTTCATGATCTCTTCAACAGTCCACACCTCACCGTTAGGAACATGGTGCAACGCATTCACTATGCCTGTCGCTCCGGCTTGTTTTATATCCCGGAGACTTACAGGATCATTCGGCCCATACCAGCGCCAGGTTTGTTCACATAAATACATTTGAGTTTATAGTTTTGAGTTTATAATTAGTTTACAGGGTTTGATACAAAATAAATTTCCCATGATATAAACGTTCGTTAATTAGTTACTTACCGGCAAATATACATGATAAAAACGGATTATCATACAGATGGATAAAAATGTGAAAGTTACGTTGTTCCGGTAAGCGCCAAGCCCTGTTTTCCCGTCTTTGTTTTTATTCGCCTGAAAATTACAGTAGGAATTGAAAATATTGTTCTTTTTTTGTTTTTAGATAATATTTCGCTTATATTTGTTGTGTTCTACTTATTCTTGTGATTAGATGATTGTTTAGCCTTTTTTGGTAGCATGATAGTTCTGTTATGTCACACAAAAGGGTAGATGTTGTTCTATAAAGGATACAACTTCGAAGGTTGATGTTCTAATAGCTATTGTATCCGGTGTAAGGCCGTGACATCAACAGATTTCTCACTGAAAGTATAGTGGTTATAATTACTATTCGATTAACTGTATCGCAGATGCGTGCGGTGTATCGAAATGCTGTGTTGTGGACAATGTTCGGGTCGTTCATATAGCCGGTACAGGTAATTTGCGCAATGCTTTGATTGATAAAACAGTATAATAATTATCCATATTGTAAAGATAATACGAACGAGAAATGAAAAAAGTATTTTTAATTCAATTTATGGAGGGATTGATTGAGGAGCTTGTTCGCGTACAACGTGACGGCACAGCCCACGTTTACCGAAGTACCCTCAATAGACTCAGAGGTTTTATGAAAGGAGAGGATATGACTTTCCATCAGTTGACTTCCGAGTGGTTGATGAGATTTGAGAGAGAACTTCTCGCAGATCAGTTGACGTGGAATACCATATCCACTTACATGCGAACATTGCGGTCTGTGTATAATCAGGCAGTGGAGTGTGATGCGGCGCCGTATGTACCACGCCTTTTCAGTAAGATATATACAGGCGTGGAAAGCAAAGTAAAGCGTGCTGTCAGACCTGAGACAATGCGTAAACTGATGATGGAGAACCCCGCATTGGATTCGAAACAGGTTTTTAGTCGCGACATCTTTGTATTGCTATTCCTGTTCAGGGGAATGTCGTTTGTTGACCTGGCCTATTTGCGCCGTTGCGATCTACAGGGAAATGTGATCACGTATCGTCGCCATAAGACAGGGCGCCAACTTACTATTGCTGTGGAAAAAGAAGCCATGGAGATCATCCGGCGCAATGAAAACGCCGATCCGGAATCTCCTTTTCTTTTCCCGATAATCAAACGACCGGGCAGGAGAGAATATAAGCAATATTCAAATATGCTACGTTCTTTGAACTACAGATTGCTGCAAGTTGCGCATACGCTGAAACTTAAGGAGCGTATCAGTACGTATACGGCTCGCCACACATGGGCTACTACAGCAATCCGGCAGAACTTTAATCCAAGTCTGATTTGTGATGCTATGGGGCACTCGTCTGTGAAAGTCACGGAGACCTATTTTAAATCTTTCAGAGAAGAAGATATAAACAGGATGAATCGGAAGATTGTATCGTTTATTCGCTCTTCCGACGATTAAGTTTAATGGAGTAATTGGTAGCGCTAAAGTACTGAAAATGAGAGAGGAAAAGCGTAGTTACTTTGTAAGTAACGGAAGTTGGATATCCGGCGCAAAGATAAATATATTTTCTAATGTGCGCAATATAAAACAACTTTTTTACGCTAAAAACTCAAAAAGGTGTCATTAGCGCTGTAAAATCGCTCTAAAACATATAAGAAAACCGATGTACCCATGCTTCTTTTGAGGTGTAGGGGAGAATTTCTATTGCTTCAACCGAACGGTATCCATCTCATCTGATCCAACTTGTCCAAGGCCGTATAAAGCCTTCTCCGTACAATCCGAATCTAAAGAACAAATAACGAGGTTACATAGATTAATTGTTGATATGTGCTTATAGATGATTGATAATCGTGGAAAAAATGTAGTGACAGATTTGACCTTTCCCGTTACTTACAAAGTAACGGGAAAACGAAGAAGATGCAGTGGCTAACACTCTATCTAATGTCAAGTATAAGAGAGAACATTTTTTTTTGAGAACTAAAACAAGTGATTTTATGAAGAAAGGTTTTTATTTGTGGTCGCTATTAGTGGTAATGTTGACTATAACGGCGTGCTCTTCAGATCATAAGGATGATCTGCCTACTAAAACTGGAACGTTTGAGATAAATTTTACTTTTGGAGGTACAAGTGTGAAGACCAGAGCATCTTCCGCTATCCCTGAAACAAGTTGGACAAATATCAAACAAATCCAATTCTTTTTATATGATAGTAATAACAAAGTGGTTTTTTCTTCGATAGTTTCTCCAACCGGCGGGAGTGCCGGAACGAAGACTTTTACTTATACTACTATTCCGGTTGGTGAATATACGCTTGTAGCTGTAGCCAATGCCAAGAATGACACGGATAATGTAACGACTTATACGTCTTCAACGGAGCAGCTCTGGACTGAAGGCAATGTGTTTAATACTCTTATAACGGACCTGTCTATCGGACATAAACCCGGAAGCTGGAGTTCTGCTATAACCAATGACGCTAACGCGAAAGGCGCTTTAGCTAAGCTCACTCCATATACGGAACCTTCGGAAGTGTTCATGGGTTACGCTACCGGTGTTAAGATCAATACTACCGCGGCTCATAAAGCTACAGTGTCTTTGGTACGTGAAGTGTCGATGATGCGTGTACGTATTGACCAGAGTATTAAAGAGGTTGCCAACGTAGATTTTACAGATTCAAAGGCGTCAGTTATACTTTATCGCCTTCCTGATCAAATGGGTATTGGAAATGAAGCCCTTGGAGGTGTTAGCGCTACTTCAACAGAAACTAAAGCGCTTTCCGTACCCGGAGCTTTCGCTACTACTAATGCCAATAACGCTTATTTGGACGGTAATTATACTTCATGGAAAGATGTTATTGTATTCCCGAACAATGGCGGCCGTACAAACAACGCTAATACCACTAATGTCGCCGCCGATTCCAGAAAGTACTTTATAGTTCTTTGCGGTATTGCTAAATCCGGTCACTATTATTCCGGTAGCAAAACACCAACTACTGTGGGCGCTCCTGTATTCTGGCATGGTCAGATTAAAGAGGTATTTACTCCGAATGTAATTCGTGAAGTTAACCTGATCCTTAAAACGGGCGGTTCACCGACTCCTCCTGATAAAATAGTGGAATATGGCGGGTTGGAAGTTACTGTTAATGATCCGGTGAAGTGGAGCTCTAACATTGTAGTTTCAACCATAGAAATGTAAGTTGCTTAGCATACTGAATTCTTTTTATTTTCCGGACCGGCCGGATAGGTTACTACGCGCTTCAAGCAGTTGGCTTATCCGACCACCGGAAATAACAGCAATGAAATGAATTGAAGCATGAGAAAACAATCGCTTCTTATGGTGTTTTTTGCTATTTGCATTACGATCCTGTTATTGTATACGGCATGTACTTACGATTATTTTGAGGACCAAACGAATTATATCGTTTATGTTCCTGAAGTAAGAGATAAGACAGTCGACGATTGTCGGGTACTGATATACAATGAATCGGGATTACTGGTAGGCGATAAGTCTGTTACGGCCTCAACTAACGATCCAAAACTCAATCTGGGGCTATTTACTTTCCGTCTTCCGGCAGGCAATTATAAAGTATATTGCTATACAAATATCGATGGTATATCTTTTTTCGGAGAGAATACACACGAAACTTCCGCTTTTAGCCTGCCTGTCCATGATACGGAAGAGAATTATTTGCAGCCTCCGGATATCTTTTACGATAAGCTTGAGCATACGATCCAATCTCCGGTCATCCAACATGCCGACACGGCATCTATCAAACGATATGTAGGGCGTATTACCGTACGGTTCAAGAATATCCCGTTTGACTTAGCCAGTCTTTCCAATATAGAACTGGTTGCAGAAGGAGTAGCTTCCATGCAGTACTTGAAACATGATACGCTGACGTCGCATGTTATGAAAGGAGATGTCCTGAAGCATACGGATGATGCGGATTCCTATTCTTTTTCGGAAGGGATATTAGAGGTTGATCATCGTTATTTCCCTTCAGTGGAAAACACCTGTAAGACATTGAATTTTACGTTTATTGATTTGGACGGGAATGCCATTGCATTTATACAGGTTAGTGTTACCGATCCGGATACAAATCTCCCTCTTCGCTTGTATAGAGGTGAACGTATCATCATCGAAGTAGACCGCTATCTTGTTTCTACGATCCGGCTTGTCGGTTGGGATGAAGATATTAAAAGCGGCGGAAGCACTGGCTTGTGGTAAGATAAAATAGAAAAGAGAAGTATGAAAATAAAGATACTCATAAAATATATATCAGGTGTGGTCGTTTTAAGTGCGCTTACAACGACAGCCGACGCTCAGAGTATAAAGACAAATATCCCTTTATGGCTGACCGGCTCTCCTAATATAGGTTTTGAATATACGTTGACTCGTCAGGTAACTCTAAACACAGAGCTATTCTGGATGCCTTATATGTTTAAGAAAGGCGAAGAAGTGTTTCGTGTATTGGAGGGTACTGTAGAGGCGCGCCATTATTGGAATCCCAGTAATTTCTACACCAATGATTCCTGGGATGGATTCTACGTTGGCCCATACGCTATGTATGGCAACTTCAATATTGGGTTAATAAAAAATAAGGATAAAGCCTCAAGCATTCGTCGCAAAGGTTGGGGCGTTTCCGGTGGTATATCCGCGGGTTATAAATTCGCTTTTGGAACCCGTTTGGCATTGGATATTAATATTGGTTTGGGATACGCCCATCTTCAATATGATAAATATCTGTTAGGTGGAGAATATGCGAACTATCCAATAGAAGTGAAGGACACACGACAATGGATAGGACCAACAAAATTCGGTGTGCATATTGTTTATAATATATTCCGTTAATGTAACCGAAAAAAGTTGCTAAAATGACAAAAAAGAAAATTCAGATCTTACTGCCCGCCGCCGCTCTTCTTTTCCTGTTGATGTGGAGCGCCCCCTCTATCGCTCAGGAACGGAAAGTAAGCGCTATCGAAAGACGGGCAGACCGGAACTTTATCAGGCAGAAGTTTGATAAGGCGATGGTGCAGTATGAAAAAGCCATCGCACGCGAAACAAGCGATCTAAACAAGGCTTCGATACATTTAAAGACCGCGCGCTTGTATTTCATGTTGCGTGATTACGACAACTCATCTGTTCACTATGCAAAAGCATTAGAGCTACGTGATGATTTATTCCTGGTGGACGATTTGTGCAACTATGTAGACGCACTTCGTTTTCTGGGAGATAATAAAAAGGCGGAGGGTATTTGCTTGAATAATGCGTATAAAGACATTTATAGTCGTTACCAGCGTTTTCAGAATACGTTAGACGCCCTTGCTATGCGACATGCCATTATTGAAGACCCGGGATTTATTGCTAAAAGGCTTCCGCTGAATACTTCGAATTCGGAGTTCTGGGTGGGCAACTATGGCGAAAAGCCATTCTATGCAATGAGTTCCAGTAATTTTAATGATCCCGGGAAACTGTTTTTCCATCGTACACACTACTATGTGCTGGATGAAACAGGCGAAGGAGATATCGAATCGCAGAAAACTCCTGATTATAAAGGATATTTCCGTCATATTCCTGTTGACATGCAAAACGGCCCGTTGTCTTTCTCTCCCGATATGCGGATGATGGTGACTACGGTATTAGAATATAAGAAATCAACGGCCAGTGTTGATGTCGCCGATAGAAACGCACGTCCTTTTCAGGCCAAGTTGCTTTACTCGACGCTGAATAATGACAGGGGCATGTTTTCTAAATATAAACCCATCTTTCTGCAGGAATCTGATTATTCCTACGCCCATCCATATCTATTCAATGAAGGTAAATCTTTATTATTCGTATCCGATATCTTGGGTGGTCATGGCGGATTCGACATTTATGTAACTCACTTTGATGAGTCTACGCACGAATGGAGTGCGCCCGTTAACCTGGGCCCTCAGGTGAATACGGAAGGTGATGAGATTTGTCCGGTTCTTTTTGAAGACCGTCTGATCTTCTCGTCCAATGGCCTGCCGGGATTTGGAGGATATGACTTGTTTACTACATTTTTCGATAAGAACGGGGTTGTCCCAAGGGGCGTGATCCACTTCCCTCATCCGGTAAACTCTGTGTTTAACGACTATTATATGTGTCCGACGGATTTGTATACGGCTTATTTCGTATCCGATCGTAATCCGTTGACCCGCGATGATATATACTATTTGCGTATGCTTAAAGAATTAGGCCCCTGGCAGTCCGAGCCGTTCTATGGAATGAGCGAAGAGGATGCTATTATGGGCGGACAACTCCTGCTTAGCGGCCTGACAGAAACTGCCGCTCCCGAATCGGTTACACTGAAGCAACATGCTCCTAAAGGATTGCTGCTTACCATCTACTTCAATTTTGATTCATCCGAACTGACTCCTGAGTCTGTTAGCCGCCTGATGCATTTCGTAAATGAAATGGGAACTTACCAGTTTGACGAGTTGACATTCGATGGTTACGCGGATGAGGTTGGTAGCGATAGTTACAATTACGCGTTGTCGGAACGTAGAGCTAAAGTTGTTGCCGATTTCTTGCGTCAGAATGGGGTATCTACTCCGTTTACGACGATTGGACACGGACAGATCAAACTCTCGCAGAAAGAAGTGAATGAGGAGATCTCCGGATTCCCATGGACAGAGGGAGAAATTGATTGGACGCGTGTGAACCGTCGCGCCCGTCGTGTCGAAATATACAATAAGTAATAAGAAACATAAAATAAACAAGATATGAAAAAGATAAGAATTCATGGAGCTTTGGTGTTGTTCGTACTGAGCTTAATAGCCTCAGTGCAGGTCTTTTCCCAGTATATGCCTGTGGTATTCGATAAGAAATATGGAGAAAATAACAAGGTAGAGCATGTATGTTCGTTGATTGGCGATGAAGTAGCCATGATTGGTAAGGATGGCCAAAAACTAAACTTGATCCGGGTAGGCCGTGAAGGAGATGTTGTGTTCTCTTTGCCGTTGACCGGGTTTACTTCCGTCAATCAATTAACCGAACTGGATGATAACCGTGTATTGATTGTTGGCCAGTCGGCTGTAGTCAGCAAACTGAAAGACAAGAAAGACCTTACCCTCTGTGGCCGTGCTGTGATCGTGGATCGTTCCGGCAGTATGGTGAGTAATATTTATGCCGGCGCGCAGGGTAGTGAGTTCATGAAAGGCGTTTTGTTGAAGAATGGCGCTCTGATATTAGCCGGTACTGAGCCTCGAGGTTCGGGCCGGCAAGGTGTAGTCCTGAAAGTTGATTATACCGGAAAAGTACTTTATCAGTACAATAATCCGGAAAGCGGCTATTGCGCTCATTTTGAAGTGTTGGGCAATACCGTAGAGTATGTATGTGCCGCTTTTTCTGCGGAGAAAGAAGATGAAAAAGCTGTTATCGTTCGTTTGGACAATAAAGGAAAGCCCTATTACATCACTTCTATTCCGGCTTCTTATTTCCAGGTATCGGCAATATGCGCCAATATTAATGATGGCTCTGTGATCCTCGCCGGTAATTCACCCATTGAAGGCGGGGTGGTATATAAAGTTCGTCCGGAAGGTGATATTGTGTTTGGTAAAACGCTGATCCCTACAGCCGGAAAAGTTTCCCTTAACCACTTGAAAGTGGCTCGCAACGGCAACATCCTGTTGGGTGGTACCGGTAGCAAGGGATACTATGCCTTGTTGCGTAACGACGGCACTTCTTTATATACAGGTATAGCCGACGGCATCGTCTCGGGTGTGGGAATGAATATCGGTACGGGTGAATCTGTGATAACGACTTACGACGTGAATACCCGTCGTGGTTCATTCGTTCGCATATCATCCGCCGGAAAGGCCGAGTTCTCCCGTACCATTGAAGGCAGCTTTGACAATATCAACGTTTCCAATAATGGAGAAGTGTTGCTTCTTTCCTCGTCGGAAGGGCGTATCAGCATGTATTCTGCCTCAGGAAATAGAGAGTTCGACAGATTCATCACAGACAACAAACCGGCCGCGTATCGTCAGGCGTTGATCGCCGCATCGGGCGAAGTGCTCTTCCTTGGTGTGGATGGCCGCCTGATTAAACTTGGACATGGGTTATATGTGTCTGACGTGAATATCACTAAACCGGTTAACGGAACAGCTACGGCTATATTTACCGTGACATTGACCGGTTACGCAACGACAAAAGAAGGGGCGCCGATACCCGTAAGTGTGAATTACGCCACGCATGAAATATCAGCTACAACAACAAGCAACTATACTCCGGTGAAAGGCAGGTTGTCGTTTACTCCATCACGTGGTATAGCCGATCGTTATCTGATCAAACAGGAGATTGAAGTTCCTGTGAAAGCGAACGATAATGTTGAAGGTATCAAAGAGTTCGAACTCCGTCTTTCCGAAGTTCGGCAGAGTTATCTGGTGAAACCTGTGGGCAAAGCTGTGATCGAAGACCAACAGACTATTGTGAGGCTTGTACGCACAGAAAGCGGCATTGAAGGTTCGAAAGACGTTTTGTACGAATTGGGCTTATTCAAAACCGATGGTACTCCGTTGACCAATTCTACCGGGTCTAATATTATCGTAGACGGTATCTATGGAAACGGTACTGCCGATGCGCTTGATTTTGATATGGGGCTTACTCCCCGTATCACATTCAAAAATGGCGACCGGCGGGCTACTTTCAGCGCTAAAACATTGGAAGATATCCGTTATGAGTTACCTAAGGCCATTGTTATAAACTTCAATAAGATACATCACCTCAGTGGTTCCAATGTTGCTTTTGATGGTGAACTGTTGAGTTGTAGCGGTCTTGTTGTCGATCAGCCTGCCAAGGTGGCTATTACTTCACTTGGCGATCATCGCGTCAATAACAGCGCCTTATCGGGATTCTTCACTGTCTCGTTGTTCCGCGCTTCGGACGGGGCTTTGCAGACGAACGTAACAGGTAATGACATTGTAGTGAATTGCGCGGTTATGCCCGATGCAAGCGCTAAGGAAGGCAAGGACTTTGTCTTTACGAATATCCATGATCTGAAAATTAGCGGTGATGGTAATCATGGCTCGGCCAATGTGAACGGTGTAGTTCTGTACAGTACGGATACGGTAGAAAAGCAGGTCAGGTTGCAGGTTAAGTCGGTGAACCATCCGGCTAAGGCTCAACCGATCACTGTTTCCGAAACCGAACGTGTGGCCGAATTTACGATAAGGAGATAATGAGCTGATCCTTTTGGCGATCACCATCCTGAGGTGGTGATCGCCTCGAAAGAATAGTCCCTATATAAGGTGTATCTCTTGTACTATAAAGGTATATCTCCTTATATATAAAAGTGTAGTTTCTATAATATAAAGGTATGGTTTCTTGTTTCATGGAAGGTAAGCGTAAAGCTTTTTATCTTCCCGTGTGAAAGTGGTAGTTACAATATTGTGGTAAATAGATTATGGTGATAAGTATATATGATAAATGGTTTACTCCCGTATTCCTTACGGTGTGTTGCGCATGGCTATTCATGGCGTGCGACGACAGAAGCAAGCCTTTAGACGATAGTCTCGTAACCCTTAAGATCGTTTTGCCCGGCGATACCGTTCAGAACATCCGGCCCGACGGAACCAGGGCCGGCGACAATGTGAGCGGTTCAGAGGCTGAATCCCGGATAAGCGCCCTGAGGTTCTTGGTCTACGATCAGAAAGGAACGCAGATGGAAATCTATAAAAGCGTCAGGATCAATGCCGACTGGACGAGCGACGACCCTATGTGGGACGCCGCGAGCAAGTCGTTACGCATTCCGATGACACAAGGAACCAAGCGTATACATTGCGTGGCCAACTGGGCCGATCCGTCTACTCCGGATATGCCCTCCATCGACACATCGACGGCGGAAAACGAGACCGTCCTGCTTGCCACGGAGCGTAAGCACGACGGTGTCAAGCTGGTCAATCCGCCGGTCATGACCGCAAGCCTGATCTCCGTCAAGATCAGCGCCGATACACAAAACGTGCCGATTGAATTTAAGCGCCAGGTCGCTCGTGTCGAGCTTTGCCCGAATATTTCCGAAGAACTCGACCTACTGGGGGCGAGGGTCAGGATCACAGGCGTCAAGTTCAGGAACTTGCCGTCGAGAGCCTACCTTTTCCCGAAATCGACGTTGGCCAGTCCGGCTTCGATCACGCAGTGGGATCAGAGCGATTTTACGGAGTTCACTTCGAACGTCTTGCTTACTCAGACGGCCGTCGACCTGGAAACAAAGTGTTATATCCCTGAGTACAAGCCGTCGGGTCAGGATGTCGCTGCGGTCATGATCGTCCGGGCCGATTTTAATGGACAGACGCTGTATTACAACATCGTCGTAGATCCTTCCACTTCGGCTACGCCAAAGCATAAGGCTTTCGAGATAGAACGGAATCATACGTACCGCTATTGCCTGACCATACTCGGCGAAGGCTCTGCGACCGAAACTACGAGAAGCGCCGGCGTCCCGGCCTGTACGAATCTAATTTATAGACTGGAGATAAGATAAACACAGAAGATATGACCGGAAGAGTACACCTGTTCAACGCATTGACTGCGGCGCTCATAGCGTCCGTATTCCTGATGTACCTGTCGTGTAAGGACGAGATGGAGAAATTCACTAAAGAACATAATTTCTCGATGGCCTTCGCAACCCGCGCCGGTAACACCTCGGCCGACGGTTTAGTTCCCCGTATGCGTCTATTTACTTTTGGTCAGAACACGAAGACATTCCATAGCGAAGCGCTCAACATCACACGGACAGCGAACAAGCTTTCGACCCAGTTGGAAACCGGAACCTGGAACCTGGCCATGGTGTCTTCATCGTCCGATTACGTATTGGTCGCCCCGAAAGCGAACGTTGCTATGGACGACCTCCCGATGTATGTCTATCAACCGATTGTCGACAAAGGCAGGAGCGCGAGTGCGGCGGAGCTATTCTTCCAGAACAAGTTGACGCCTGCCATCACCGCCGGAACGAACAGTAGCATGGAAGCCCAGTTGAACCGCGTGGTGGCTAAGGTCGAACTCATCATACAGAATGCGACGCCCAATTTCAACCTCTCCGGAAACCATAAGATATTCTTGCATGACGTACCGAGTACAGTCAGCTATACCGGTCGGCTACTGCCTGACGCGGCCAACCCCACCTTGCTTTCCAATCCGCTGGAAGCGCCTGTTACGTTGGTTCAAGGAACCAATGGCTTTTTGAAAGCCTCGGAAACGATCGAGTTCATTATCCCCGCGCATCAGGGGAGCGATTTCCTGTCCGACGCGCCGTCCGACGTTATCGGAAAGAAGATGAGCGTTGCGGTCGACTTTGAACGCGCGGGAGGCGGCAGCCGGTTCACGAAGAGCGTCGAGATCGACAAAGTAGCGTTGTGCAACCGGATACTGCGCGTCAACATCTCGATCAACGACGGCATCGCGCTCGACACCAGCGTGCTCCCGTGGGAACGCGTCGATATCAGCGGCAACGTCGGCCGTGGATTCCAGAACTGGCTGTACGTGAAGGAAGGCGGTCAAGGGAGCGGACTCTCGTGGAACGACGCGCTGCCCGACATCACATCGGCGATCAAGAACGCAAACGCGCTCACAGGCATCGGCAAGACCGTTCATGGTATCCTCGTGGCCGGCGGTAACACCGTCGCTTATCCCGGCGGATTCACCCTGCCGGCCAACCTGAAACTCTACGGCGGATGGAAGGGAACGAGCGGCACGGAACTCGCATCGGACGATACGACCGGTCCATATACATCGGTCAACCGCGACCTGAAGACCGCCAAAGCCCGGATCGACGCCGGATCGCAGAGCATTGTTCTGTCCGAAGCCGGCACCGTCCTCGATGGTTTTATCGTCGAGGGTTCGGGAGATACTCAGGCGAAAGGACTGATCAGTCTGGCCCATGCTTCGGCATGGATCAACGCGGTCGAGATCGACGATCAGGCGACGATCGGTTCGGATCACGCACTTTCGATCTCGGAAGGCGTCGGTACGAACGTATTGGTCGCCCGTAATAATAAAGGTGTGTCCGTAACAGGCAGAAGCCGCCTCGTTAACGCCACCATCGCCAATAACGCCCAAGCGTCGGTCTTCACGGGAACCCTGTTGAACTCGGTCTACTGGGGCAATGCGGGCGCTGCCGTTACTACCGGCGCCATCAACTACTGCGTGTTCCAGGGAACTCCCCCGGCCGGCACGAACTATCCGGTGAGCGATACGAACGACCGCTGGTTTACGGCGAACAACGTTATCCCTGGCCCGCACTTCGACCTGGGAGCTACATCCGGCCTCGCCCGCTACGAGGTAGGCACGGCCAAGCCGACGCGCTCGCCGATGTTACGTCGCGGCAGCAAAAGCTCCTTCGATAATAATCTGCCGATCACCCTGGACGACGCATATAAAAAGGATATTAACGGCGACACCCGCTTCCATACCTCTATTGATGGAACGACGCAGGTGGTCGACATCGGCTGTTACGAAAACGCTACCCACAAAGGCTTCCAGCTTCGTTGGGCTACGGAGAACGTATACGTCTCGGCCAAGAAAGGTTATTCCAGCCAAATGCCGTTGTTGCTTCCGGCGAACGAAGACCCGGACATCAACGTAGGTATAACCTGGACGGTAACCGTGGAAGGCGGCTCACTGACCGATTGCGTTTTCGATGGCTCGGTAGTTAACCAGGTTGCCACCGGATCGAACACCGGCTCGGGCACCGGAGTCATGGTCGGGATCATCCAGTTCACGCCGTCCGTCGATTATACAAAGAATAAGGAACGCAAGCTGGGTACGATAAACATCACGACGAATCTCGGCATCTATCTGCCCGACACGAAGCTGGAAGTATGGCAAACCGCGGGTGCGCAGTCGAAATGG
>JAIRKY010000114.1 GCA_031259755.1 Mediterranea sp. (in: CFB group bacteria)
TGGTTTGATAATGATAGAAGGTTATGCCGAAACTATGAAACAACCTTTGATTCCGCTGAAGAAATGGTCAAAATCGCAGCGATAAAATTATTATTGAATAAAATTTAAACAGGCTCTAAATTCCAACTATTTCAAAGAACTATTTTATATTTTAACGGGACAGCTATGAAGTTGAGAATAAAACAAGCCTGTCTCCAATTTTGCCGGGCGCGGAAAGTAAAAACAAACAATTTCATACGTTTGCCCTAAAAGTTGAAAATTGAAAGTTGGAAATTCAAAGATGATTCGTACATTTGTCGCGCAAAAAGTAGTAAGTAGTATGATCAAAGCATTGTTTTTTGACATTGATGGCACGCTGGTTAGTTTCAGGACCCATAGCATACCACAATCAACGATCAAAGCAATTCATAAAGCAACAGAAAAGGATATTAGAGTCTTTATCTCCACAGGGCGTCCTAAAGTAATTATGAATAATTTAGGGGAACTGAAATTCGACGGATATATCACCATGAATGGCTCATATTGTTTCACCGGAACGGATGAAATCATATATAAGAATAGCATTCCGGCCGAAGATGTAGAAACGGTTGTCAATCTGGTAAAGAAAAAATCGCTTTCCTGTATTTTTGTACAAGAAAAGAAGATGGGCATTTGCAATCCCGGGTGGTTGTCGGATGAATTTTCGTCTACATTGAATGTTCCCACTTTGCCCGAAATGAAAATAGATGATGTACCTGGTCTGGAAATCTTTCAGATATCTCCTTTCATTACCCCGGCACAGGAAAAAGAGTGGATGACCTTACTTCCCCACTGCGAATCCGGCCGGTGGAATCCCTCATTTACAGATATCGTAGCAAAAGGTAATGGTAAGGATAGGGGCATAGATGAGATCATTAAACATTTCGATATCGCCCTTGAAGAAACAATGGCATTCGGCGATGGAGGAAATGATATCTCTATGCTGAAACATGCGGCTATCGGTGTAGCTATGGGCAATGCCAAAAATAATGTCAAACAAGCTGCCAACTACGTCACAGACACTGTTGACAATGATGGAATCCTAAAAGCGCTGGAGCATTTCGATATCATTTAATGTGCTAAATTCCATTCGTTATTCGTTTATTGGTAAATTTGTACCCAATTGGACATTCAGCGAAGCGCCACATTAGTATATTAACTATGGAATTTACTATTGACACCCATAATAAAGAGTTTCAGGACGTGCTTAACCTGATCCAGTATACCCGGCAGTCTGTATTTCTCACGGGAAAAGCCGGTACGGGAAAATCTACGTTCCTGAAATACATCTGCCGGAATACCAAAAAGAAACATGTCGTACTTGCTCCTACAGGCGTTGCCGCCATTAATGCAGGGGGGAGTACGATGCACAGTTTCTTCAAACTTCCTTTCCATCCGTTGTTGCCCGACGATCCGAATCTCAGTTTGCAACGGGGAAGGATACACGAGTTCCTACGCTATAACAAGCAACACCGTAAACTGATAGAGCAGACAGAACTGATCGTTATTGATGAAATTTCGATGGTACGCGCCGATACGATTGATGCGATCGACCGCATTCTACGTGTTTATTCACATAATCTCCGCCAACCCTTCGGCGGTAAGCAGATACTACTTGTTGGCGACATATTTCAGTTGGAGCCCGTAGTCAAAAATGACGAACGGGAAATCATCAACCGCTTCTACCCTACTCCTTACTTCTTCTCTGCACGGGTATTCGCCGAGATAGACCTTATCTCTATCGAGTTAAACCATGTATATCGTCAAACAGACCGGGTATTTGTCGGCATACTCGACCGTATACGCAACAACACTGCCGGAACGGCCGACCTGCAACTCCTTAACACCCGCTATAATACATCCATTAAAGCGTCGGAAGAGGATATGTATATCACGTTAGCCACTCGTAGAGATACGGTCGACTTTATAAATGACAAGAAGTTGGAAGAACTGCCCGGGGAACCTGTTGTATTTGAAGGGGAAATCACCGGAGAATTCCCTGAGAATAGTTTACCTACATCCAAAGATTTGATTCTTAAGCCGGGCGCCCAGATCATTTTCATCAAAAATGATCATGACAGACGATGGGTAAACGGTACCATAGGTGTAATAAGCGGCATTGATATTGATGAAGAAAGCGCACTTCACGTCATCACCGATCAAGGTAAGGAATTCGACGTCAAAAAAGACTCCTGGCGCAATATCCGTTATAAATATAACGAAAAGAAAAAAGAAATTGAGGAAGAAGAACTGGGCGTATTTGTACAATACCCTATCCGTCTGGCATGGGCTATTACGATCCATAAAAGCCAGGGCCTGACATTCGGCCGGGTCATTATCGACTTTACAGGAGGGGTCTTTGCCGGTGGGCAAGCGTACGTCGCCTTGAGCCGTTGCACTTCGCTTGAAGGCATTCAACTGAAAAAACCGATTAGCCAGGGAGACATTTTCGTCCACCCCGAGATCGTAAACTTCGCCAAACGTTTCAATAACCGCCAAGCCTTAGACAAAGCGCTTAAACAAGCGCAAGCGGACGTGCGGTATGCAGAGGCGGTACATGCTTTCGACAAAGGCGATTTCGAACAGTTCCTTGAACACTTCTTCATCGCTATTCATTCGCGGTATGATATAGAAAAGCCAAATATCAAAAGACTTATTCGTAAAAAGCTGGGAATCATCAACAAACTGCGGTCCGAAAACGTTAATTTAAAGGAACGCATGGCAAAACAGAAGAAAGATCTTCAACAGTATGCCCGCGAATATCTCCTGATGGGAAACGAGGCCATTACGCAAGCGCATGATATGCGGGCAGCGATAGCCAACTACGATAAAGCTTTGGAACTTTATCCGGAAATGACGGAAGCCTGGGTGCGCAAAGGGGTGACTTTGTTTAACAATGGCGACTTTGATAAAGCCGGAAACTGTTTCAATACAGCTATACGGATCAATCCGGTCGAATTTAAAGCCATTTATAACCGGGGAAAGTTACGGCTTAAAACAAATGATATAGATGGCGCTGTGGCCGACTTTGACAAGGCTACAACGCTGAAGCCCGACCATGCAGGCGCACATAAGCAATTCGGAGACGCTCTGCTGCGTTCCGGACACGAAGACCTGGCCGACGTACAATGGCGTTTAGCCGAAACGCTCAGGGAGATAAAGAAGAAGAAAGAAGATTAGATTAAACAATATACATCATGAGAAAAAGTCTGAAAATCACAGCAATAGTCATTGGAGTGATCCTCGTATTAATGATAGCGCTTCCTTTCGCTTTCCGCGGAAAGATAGAAAGTCTGGTAAAAACAGAAGGAAACAAGATGCTCAATGCACAGTTTGACTTCAAAAGCCTCAACATCAGCCTGTTCAAGAATTTCCCCAAAGCCTCTATCGTACTGGACGAGTTTTGGTTGAAAGGTATTGGAGTATTCGAGAACGATACACTGGTACGCGCCGGAGAGGTAGCGGCAACAATAGATCTCTTTTCGCTCTTTGGCGATAGTGGATATGATATATCCAAGATATCCCTCAAAGATATCCGGGCAAAAGCAATCGTACTGCCCGATGGAAAAGTAAATTGGGACGTGATGAAGACAGACTCCATTTCAGAAGAGGAACCGGCCGAAGAATCATCTCCTTTCAAGATCCAACTGAAAAGATTGGTGATTGACAATCTGAACATCATTTATGATGATCGCCAAGCAAATATGTATGCCGACATTCAAGACCTGAGGGCAACCTGCGCCGGCGACCTGGGAAACGATCGCACAACATTAAAATTGGAAAGTGATATCAAATCGCTTACATACAAGATGAACAATATTCCATTCCTGAGCAAGGCCAATATCTATGCCGGAATGGACATCGACGCCGATTTGGCGAACAACAAATATACACTAAAAAAAAACGAATTCCGCCTCAATGCCATCAAGGCTGGGGTAGACGGATGGGTAGCCCTGAAAGATCCGGCAATGGAAATGGATCTGAGCCTTGTAACCAGTGAAGTTGGTTTCAAAGAAATCCTTTCACTCATCCCTGCCATTTATACGAAAGAATTTGAAAACCTGAAAACAGACGGGACAGCCACGTTGACAGCCCAAGCCAAGGGCATCATGCAAGGTGATACACTTCCACAATTCGAAGCGGTGTTGGATGTAAAGAATGCCATGTTCCGTTATCCGTCATTACCGACAGGAGTAGATCAGATCAATATCCGCGCCACGATCAAGAATCCGGGAGGCCACGCCGATCTTACCCGGATCAATATCAACCCCTTCAACTTCCGCATGGCAGGCAATGCTTTTGGCCTGACGGCAGACATCAAAACACCGGTGAGCGACGCCAATTTCAAAGCGCAAGCAAATGGCGTCCTCGATCTGGGCAAGATCAAAGAAGTTTATCCATTAGAGGATATGACGTTGAATGGCGTTGTAGACGCTAACCTTTCGGTTGCCGGCCGGATGTCATATATCGAGAAAGAACAGTACGACAAATTCCAGACTTCAGGAACGCTGAGGGTATCGGATATGAAACTCCGGATGAAAGACATGCCGGATATTACCATTCACAAGTCACTCTTTACTTTTACTTCGCAATACCTGCAACTGAGCGAAACAACCGTCAACATCGGCAAGAACGATGTGACTGCCGACAGTCGCTTCGAGAACTATATGGCGTATGCCTTGCAGGGTAAAACACTGAAAGGCAACCTGAACATCCGTTCCAATCATTTCAACCTGAACGATTTCATGAACGGAACAGAAGATAGCGCAGCAACGACGGCAACAGATACTACCGCTATGAGTGTCTTCGAAATACCTAAGAACATCGACTTCACCCTGACCGCCAATATGAAAGAGGTGTTGATGAACAATATGTCATTCAACAACATCAACGGCCTTCTGACAATCAAAGACGGCAAGGCGGATATGCGCAACCTGTCGATGAACACCATGGGCGGTAGTGTGACAATAAACGGTTATTACTCGACCGCCAACGTGAAAAAGCCGGAACTGAACGCCGGTTTCAACATGACGGGAATCGGCTTTGCGCAAGCATACAAGGACTTGGATATGGTACGCCAACTGGCTCCTGTCTTCGAAAACCTAAAAGGAAATTTCTCCGGCAACATCAATGTGCAAACTTATCTGGACGAGCAAATGAGCCCGGTATTACAGACCATGCAAGGTAACGGTAGCCTGTCGACAAAAGATTTAAGCCTGAGCGGCGTGGGCGTCATCAATATAATTGCTGATGCCGCAAACAAACCCGAACTGAAAGATATCACGGTAAAAGACATGACTATTGATTTTACCATCAAAGACGGACGGGTAGCCACCAAGCCTTTCGACATCAAATGGAAAGACTACAACCTGAATCTATCGGGAACCACCGGCCTCGACCAAACGATCGCATATACAGGTAAAGTTCAACTGCCGGCATCGACAGGTATAGGAAAATACACTACGATTGATCTCAAGATCAACGGTTCATTCAATTCGCCCAAGGTCTCCGTCGACATGAAAAGCATGGCTAAACAGGCATTGGATGTCGTAAAAGACCAGGCATTGGAAAAGTTGGGCGAAAAACTGGGATTAGACTCTACCCAAACAGCCAATAAAGAAGAACTGAAGAAACAGGTAAAAGAAAAGGCGATCGAGAAAGCGCTCGATTTCCTGAAAAAGAAACTCAAATAACAGGGGGCGTCAAACCAATATATGCTACTCAAACTCTACGAAAAGAACAATAGCCCGCAAGATCTTCAGAAGATCGTAAACACGCTCAATGACGGCGGACTCATCATCTATCCGACGGATACCGTATACGCTATCGGTTGCCACGGATTGAAAGAGCGCGCCATTGAGCGTATTTGCAGGATCAAAGATATCGATCCGCGCAAGAACAACCTATCTATTATTTGCTCTGATATAAGTATGATCAGTGAATACGCCAGGGTAAATAATGAAACGTTTAAATTACTGAAGCGCAACTTGCCCGGCCCCTTTACTTTCATTCTGAATACCGGTAACCGGCTACCCAAAATATTCAGAAACCGTAAGGAAGTAGGTATCCGTATGCCGGACAATAACATCATTTGCGAAATCGCCACCCTATTAGATGTTCCCCTGATGACGACCACACTACCCCACGATGACGAAGATGACATTGAATACATCACCACTCCCGAACTGATCGATGAAAAGTTCGGTTCTTTGGTCGATCTTGTCATTGATGGAGGTATTGGCGGTATCGAGCCTTCAACGATCGTAGATTGCACAGGCGAAGAACCCGAGATCATCCGGCAAGGAAAAGGAATATTGGAAGAGTAAGATTTACTCCTTTAACTATCAACCGTAAGAGTTTCCGGATCGAGATTGGCAGCTTCGATATCCTTGAAATAACGATATGTACCTACTCTCAATTCATAAGTGGCGGCGTCGTCACAGACAATGATCCCTTTCTCGTGCATCTGCAAAGCGCTGATTGTCCACATCTGGTTGACAGAACCTTCAACGGCATGATACAAAGCGCGAGCCTTGTTATGTCCGTTAACGATGATAAGCACTTCTTTCGCGGAAAGCACCGTCCCCACACCTACGGTAAGCGCGATCTTAGGAACCTTATTCACATCGTTATCAAAGAAACGCGAATTGGCTATAATGGTGTCCGTTGTCAACGTCTTCACACGGGTGCGTGAAGACAAGGAAGAGCCCGGTTCATTGAACGCAATATGTCCGTCGGGGCCAATACCTCCCAAGAAAAGATCAATGCCGCCATAAGAGCTGATCAGTTCTTCATAACGGGTACATTCCGCTTCAAGATCTTTGGCGTTGCCATTCAGGATATTTACGTTCTCGCGTTTAACATCAACATGATTAAAGAAATTATTCCACATGAAAGAGTAATAGCTTTCCGGATGCGATTGCGGCAAACCAACATATTCATCCATATTGAATGTCACCACATTGGCAAAGGAAACTTTACCTTTTTTGTTTAACTCGATCAATTCCCCGTACATCCCCAATGGAGAAGAACCGGTAGGAAGACCCAGTACAAACGGCTTTCCGGGAGTGGGTTTAGCTTTGTTGATCTTTGCCGCTACATAATTGGCCGCCCATTTGGATATCGCCTGATAGTCCGGCTGAATAATTAGTCTCATACGATTTAATAAGTTATAAGTTATACGTTTTAAGTTTCTCCGCCATTGCCCCGGCAAGCGCTTCGCATTGCGAATATGTTTCTTCTTTCATTGCCTGCTTCATTTCAACAGGTTGGCCTACAAGCTCAAACTTGCTCTTTTCTGCAAACTCGGCTATTTTCTTCACTGCGGCGCCGGCCCAGCAGAATGAACCGAAATAACCGAAACAACGATTCTTCATGTCTCTACCCGATATTTTAGACAGGAGCGCTTCCATTTCAGGGTAGAGTTGCGCATTGTATGTTGTGCATCCCACGATAAGTCCCCTGTATTTGAAGATATCGGCCAAGATATAAGAAGAATGGCTTTTACTCACATTATGTACAATCACATTCTTTACTCCTTGCGCCGAAAGTTCCGCGGCGATCGCTTCCGCCATCTGTTCCGTATTTCCATACATGCTGCCGTATACCACGACTACGCCTTCATCGCCATCATAGCAGCTTAACTTAGCGTATATGCTTATTACACGTTCAATGTTATCGCCTGTCCATACCGGGCCGTGAGCGGAACAGATCGCCGATACCGGAACGCCGCTCAGTTTAGCCAGCGCCTTTTGCACCGGATTGCCGTACTTACCTACGATGTTGGAATAGTAACGCACCATCTCTTCCCAATACATATCCGTATTGATAGCGGCATCGATGAATCCTCCTCCCAGCGCTCCGAAACACCCGAATGCGTCGCCGGAAAACAATACCTCTTCTTCTTCACAATAGGTCATCATCGTTTCCGGCCAATGCACCATGGGAGTCAGGTAGAACGAAAGTTTATACTCGCCTAATTCAAGCGTATCTCCATCATTTACCACATAGCGGTTACCGGTTACGCCATAGAATCCTTCGACCATGCCGAATGTCTGGCGGTTGCCTACGATCGTTATGTCCGGATAATAATACTTGATCAGGCGGATCGAACCCGAATGGTCGGGCTCCATGTGATTGATGATCAGGTAATCGATCGGACGGTCGCCTATGATGTTTCTGATCTTACGTAGAAATACCTCAAAATAGCATACATCGACCGTATCTACCAAGGCTACCTTTTCATCGTCGATCAAATAGGAATTATAGGAAACGCCGTTGGGCAAAGGCCACAGATTCTCGAACAAATGCTTCTGGCGGTCGTTTACCCCTACATAGTGAATGTTCCCTTTAACTCTTGTTTTATCTTTCATCCTTAATACTTTTTTATTTATTCCCTGCTCAAGTAAGATACCACGGGAATTGATGTTTACTAACCCTTTGTCAAATCAACTATTTTAATATCTTTCCTCATGAACGTAAAGTCCTGCAAAAATAGGGATTATTTCTCAATCCCGATAAGATTTTCCCTGATAAGCGTCCAATGCCTCCATCCTCTTCCGCACCCGCGCCGTAAATTCATGGTTCTTCAATCCCCAATCAGGGGCGATCAGCAATTCCCTGGGCGATTGCGAGACAAAGCGCTCCAGTGCGATCCCCGGTCGCAAGCGTTGTATATAATCAACCACCAGATCAACGTATTCATCCACTCTAAAGAAATGAAAGTCCTGCGGACATTCTTCATATTCCCGCGCCATGCGTGTACCGCGTATCAGTTGGAGTTGGTGTATCTTGAGTGTCGACAGCGGCAGTTCGGACAGTTCTTCCGCCTGGCTTACAATATCGGTATAGGTTTCGCCGGGGAGTCCCAGAATGACATGCCCCCCGGTCAGGATACCCCGGGCGGCGGTACGTTCCACAGCATCAACCGTATCTGCATACGTGTGTCCCCGGTTTATTCGCTTCAATGTAGCGTCGTTTGTACTCTCAATGCCATATTCAACCAACAGGAAACGCTCCTTATTCAAAGATTCGAGGAAATCCAGCAAGCCGTCAGGCATACAGTCAGGACGCGTACCAATGACCAATCCCACCACTTTATCGACCCGCAATGCTTCTTCATATTTCCGCTTTACATCATCGAGTTCACCATACGTATTCGTATACGCCTGGAAATACGCCAGATACTTCATCTCCGGATATTTACGCGAAAAGAATGTCTTTCCCTCTTCCAACTGTCGGCCAATAGATTTCTCCGTCTTGCAATAGCCGGGGTTAAAGGTCTGGTTATTGCAATACGTACACCCGCCCCGCCCCTTTACGCCATCACGATTGGGACAGGTAAAACCTGCATTTAAAGATATCTTTTGAACTTTTTCCGGGAAATGTGATCGCAGGAAAGCGGAGAAATCGTTATAAAGGAATGGGGTATCCATAATCAAACTAAAACCACTTCCTTATTTTTGTTCTTATTCCGGTCTATTCCATATCTCCCATGCGGCAAAGGCTTGCAGTAACAGCATTTCCAGTCCGTTCTTGGCAACAGCTCCCCGCGCTTCTCCCATCTTCATGAACCGTGTCACATTGGGATTGTACAACAGGTCGTAGAGCAAATGTTCCGAAGTGAGATACGGATAAGGTATATCGGGACAGAAATCCACTTTCGGATACATACCTACCGGGGTACAGTTGACAATGACCTTATATTCGCTCATGATCTCCGGGGTGATGTCCTGATAAGTGATGATACCTTCCTGTGAACCGGCGATGCGGGATACGCGGATACTCTCGATCCCCAGGTTCTTTAGCCCGTGGTATACCGCTTTTGACGACCCGCCGGTACCTAATATCAATGCTTTCTTATGCTGAGGTTGCAGCAAAGGTTCAATGGATTGCGTAAATCCGATAATGTCCGAATTGTATCCTTTGAGTTTTATCTTTCCTTTTTTACGGATGATCTTGATCACATTAACCGCGCCGATAGCCTCTGTGTCCTTTTCCAGTTCGTCGAGAAAAGGAATGACCTGTTCTTTATAGGGAATTGTGACATTCAGTCCCGCCAATGTAGGGTTCTCAAGTACAACTTCCATAAAATCGTTGATCGTAGGGATCTCGAAGTTAAGATACTCCGCGTCAATGCCTTCCGCGCGGAACTTTTCGTTGAAATATCCAATCGAGAACGAATGGCGCAAGGGAAAACCGATTAAACCATATTTCTGCATAAAAGCAATTGTTTTAATTTTAGTTGAGCTTATCGTTTCTTTGAAACGCGGATTAACGCGGATTATTATTTTACCACAGAAATAACACAGAGACGACAAGGCGCCGTAACCACTTACAGATCATTATAATCTTCCTGTCAGAAAAGCCGTGATGTTCTTCTCTATACGGCCGGTAATGTCTCCTGCATCGGCTTTTACGAATTTTTCGCCGACGATGTGTTCGTATAGCTCAATATAACGTTCGGAAACCGATTCAACGTAAGCGTCACTCATTTCGGGCGCCTGTTGCCCGGCTTTACCCATAAAGCCATTGTCCATCAGCCATTGGCGTACAAACTCTTTGGATAACTGTTTTTGCGCTTCGCCCTTCTCGAACTTTTCTTTGTAACCCTCTGCATAGAAGTAACGTGAAGAATCCGGAGTATGGATTTCGTCGATCAGGTAAATCTTTCCGTCTTTTTTCCCAAATTCATATTTCGTATCTACGAGGATCAGGCCCTTTTCAGCGGCGATCTCCGTTCCGCGCCGGAAAAGAGCGTATGTATATTTCTCCATCAGTTCGTAGTCTTCCTTGCTTACGATGCCTTGAACGATGATCTCCTCTTTGGAAATGTTCTCGTCATGGCCTTCGTCCGCTTTCGTTGTCGGAGTAATAACAGGAGAAGGGAATTTCTCATTTTCCCTCATACCTTCGGGCAGTGTAATCCCGCAGATCGTATGGTTTCCGGCTTTATAGTCACGCCACGCGCTACCGGTCAGGTAACCGCGGATGATCATCTCCACACGAAAGCCCTCACACTTGACGCCAACGGTAACCATCGGATCAGGAGTAGCGATCTTCCAATTCGGAACAATACCGGCGGTTGCGTCCAGGAACTTGGAGGCGATCTGGTTCAATACCTGTCCTTTATAGGGAATACCTTTCGGCAATACGACGTCGAACGCTGAGATACGGTCACTTGCAACCATCACCAGAAGGTCGTCGTTGATGTTATAGACGTCGCGTACTTTTCCGTGATAAACACTTACTTGTCCCGGAAAATTGAAATCTGTTCTAACCAATGCTTTGCTCATTCTATTAATACCCAGCCTTCGGATGGGATTTTTATTACTGTGGTTTATACTATATAGTAGCTACTCCCTCCTCATATTTCTCGTAGGCATCCACGATGTGTTCCACCAGCTTGTGACGAACAATATCTTTTCTGTTCAGTTCGATGAAAGCAATGCCCTTCACGTTCTTCAGGATGCGCATGGAATCAACCAATCCGGAAGTCCGGGAAGGGGGCAGGTCGATCTGGGTAATATCACCGGCCACGATCATTTTGGTATTCATCCCCATACGGGTCAGGAACATCTTGATCTGTTGCGTGGTCGTGTTTTGCGCCTCATCCAGAATAACGACCGCGTCATTTAGCGTACGTCCGCGCATGAAAGCCAGCGGAGCGATCTGAATGATGTTCAGTTCCATGTATTCTTTCAGTTTCGCCGCCGGTACCATGTCTTGCAACGCATCATAAAGCGGCTGCAAATACGGGTCGATCTTCTCTTTCATGTCGCCGGGTAAGAACCCCAGTTTTTCCCCCGCTTCTACAGCGGGACGGCTCAAAATGATCCTTTTGATCTCCTTGTTCTTGAGCGCCCGCACGGCCAGCGCAATGGCTGTATAGGTCTTGCCCGAACCGGCAGGCCCTACGGCGAATATCATATCGTTCTTTTTGAAACCGTCTACCAGCTTCATCTGGTTCTCACTCCGTGGAATGATGGGTTTCCCGGTAACGCTGAATACGATCACATTTCCGGCCTTTTCAGTCTGCGGAACATTGCCCTTAATGATATCGATGATCATATCTTCCTTCAACGCGTTGTATTCCGCGCAATATTTCTCCAACTTAATAATACGCTCTTCAAACAACGCTATTTCCTCCTCATCGCCCAGAACTTTGATCACGTTGCCTCTGGCTACAACGCGCAGTTTAGGATATAAAGCCTTTATCAACTGCAGGTTGGCATTGTTGACTCCATAAAATATCACCGGATCAATATCTTCTAATACTATTAGTTTCTCTATCATCGAACGTTTTTATGTTTTTCCAAGTGTCCGGCGGGCAAAAGCAAACAGACCTTAGTTGAAATCGAACGCAAATTTAATGAAACGTTTGAATACTTTGATGGTACAGTCTTAAATAATTAGGGCAAACACACGAAATTAAGTCAACGTGAGTTCGATGTAAGAGATTTCGGTAAGATCATTTTTAAAACGTTCGGACTTCCGCTGTATATATAATCATTGAAAAGGTGGAAACAGACGATGTGCATGGGAT
>JAIRKY010000098.1 GCA_031259755.1 Mediterranea sp. (in: CFB group bacteria)
GGCATTATTGATCAAAACGGTTAATAACGCTTTCAGGTTTTTCTCATCCTCTAATAAAACCCTGCGGTTAATCGTCAACAACAGGTATTCTTTATGCTTCAAGCCGAGGACGGAAAACCAGATGGGCTGAATGAACCGTCCACGGTTAAAACGGATGGCATCGATCAATATATTTCCCACATAATGAACATGTTCCGCTTCCGTACCGGTCTGGTTCAAGTTCCTGTTAGCCGCCATTCCCGCAATGAAAAGATAATCCGATAAGCCATCCGTAATGATCCGGTTTACTTCTTTGGGCGTATGCAGGTCGAACGAGCGGGTTCCGGCAACCAAATGAGCTACTTTGATATTACGTTTTTGGGCTACAATAGCGCAACTCATTGTAGCCGTGAGGTCATCGACTATCAAGACTACCGAAGCGGGATTCTTTTTAATTTCCCGATCAAAAGCGATCATGACATGTGCTGCCAGTTGAATAGGATCTGTCACATCCACATCCAGGTACGCGTCGGGCGCCTTCATTTGCAAATCGGCAAATAATGAAGCGTCCAGGCTTACGTCCTGTTCTGTTCCGGTATACACTAAACGGGAAGATATAGGTTGTCCTTGCTTTCTTGCTATCTCGATAGCGCGTACAATAGGAGCTATTTTTATGAAATTAGGGCGTGCGGCTGCGACAATAGTTACTTTCATTCCTGCATATTTATTTAGAACCGGTTTTCATTCCGGTTGTTTCAATGAGCAAATATACGTGATATTTTTTGAACTTCACAGTTGCACGTTATGCAAATTATTTGTTCCTTTGCAAGAAAGGAATCGATTAGTATACAATGAAAAAAGATATAAGTTTTAGAAACAATTTGGTTGATATGCAAGACGAACTACGCCATTTTGCCTATCGACTAACTGCAAATCAGGAAGAAGCTGACGATTTGTTGCAGGAAACTTCCATAAAAGCATTAGACAATGAAGATAAATATACTCCGGACACGAACTTTAAAGGATGGATGTACACAATCATGCGTAATATATTCATTAATAACTACCGGAGGGTGGCTCGCGAACAGACTTATGTAGACCAGACAGAGAATTTATATCATCTTAATCTGCCGCAAAGCTCCGGATTCGATAATACCGAAGGCGCTCATGACCTGAAAGAAATGCATCGTGTTGTCAACGCACTTCCACGAGAATACAAAGCGCCGTTTTCCATGCATGTCGCAGGTTTCAAATATCGTGAAATCGCAGATAAATTGGGGTTGCCTCTTGGCACAGTAAAAAGCCGTATCTTCTTTACACGCCAACGATTACAGTATGAGTTAAGAGACTTCAGATAATGAATGAGAAATCCGGTTTATTTTGGATTTACTTAAAGGAGCGAATAGGCTAATTAAACCCTGCTCGCTCCTTTTTTTTGTTATCCGATTACAAATTGAAACTAACTATTTGCAATGTTTGCATAGCAAATTGAATATACAAAAGAGAATATATCATTCAATATGATATAAAATTAAGTGTTTTTCATATAATATTCCCGTAAAGTCCATTATAGATAAAAAGTGTTTTTTTACCTTTGTAACAGTTTGTTACCCTTAATTAATTAAGTATTGATTAGAAGCTATGAAAAAGGAAATAAAATTCAGTCTCGTATACCGGGATATGTGGCAGTCTTCAGGGAAATATCAACCCCGGGTTGACCAATTAGAGAAAATCGCTCCTTTAATTATTGAAATGGGATGCTTCTCCAGAGTAGAAACGAATGGAGGAGCATTTGAACAGGTGAATCTTCTGTATGGAGAGAATCCGAACAAAGCCGTCAGGGCATTTACCAAGCCATTCCGTGAAGCAGGGATCGAAACGCACATGCTTGATCGCGGGTTGAATGGCCTGCGTATGTTTCCGGTTCCGGCCGATGTGCGTAAACTTATGTATAAAGTGAAACATGCCCAGGGAGTCGATATCACCCGTATCTTCTGTGGGCTGAATGATGTACGGAACATTGCGCCTTCGATAAAATACGCCCTTGAAGCCGGGATGATACCACAGGCCACATTATGTATTACTTTCTCGCCGGTACATACTGTAGAATACTATTCAGCTATTGCCGATCAGTTGATTGCTGCGGGCGCGCCTGAAATTTGTTTAAAAGATATGGCCGGCGTCGGACGCCCCGGTATGCTGGGACGATTGACCAGATCAATCAAAGAAAAACATCCGGAAACGATCATTCAATATCACGGACATTCAGGGCCAGGGCTATCTATGGCATCCATCCTGGAAGTATGCGAAAATGGTGCGGATATCATTGATGTAGCCATGGAACCCATATCTTGGGGAAAGATACATCCGGATGTGATCTCCGTGCAAGCGATGTTGGAAGATGAGGGATTTATCGTACCGAAGATAAATATGAAGGCTTACATGAAAGCCCGGGCCATGACTCAGGCATTCATTGACGATTTTCTGGGATACTTTATGGATCAAACCAACAGATATATGTCTTCTCTGTTACTGAAATCCGGATTACCCGGTGGAATGATGGGATCCATGATGGCGGACCTTAAAGGTGCGCGTTCGGGTATCAACATGATCCTCAAAGCAAAGAATGAGCCGGAATTAAGTATCGACGATCTGCTGGTTATGCTGTTTGACGAAGTTGAATATGTCTGGCCTAAATTGGGATACCCGCCTCTGGTAACTCCATTTAGCCAATACGTGAAAAACGTAGCGCTCATGAACGTCATGGCCTTGGCAAAAGGAGAAGCGCGCTGGAGCATGATAGACCGGCATACCTGGGATATGATCTTGGGCAAAAGTGGAAAATTACCTGGGCCATTGGCGCCTGAAATTATTGAATTGGCGAAAACGAATGGATATGAGTTCCCGGACACAGACCCTCAAGACAATTACCCTGATCAACTGGATGAATATCGTAAAGAGATGATTGAAAAAAACTGGGATTCCGGAGAAGACGATGAAGAACTGTTTGAACTGGCTATGCACGACCGGCAATACAGGGATTATAAGTCCGGTATCGCTAAAAAGCGATTTGAAGAAGAGTTGCAACGGGCGAAAGAAACGGCATTGGCCGGAAACGGATATTCCGAAGAAGAGATCAAGAAATTCAAACGCGCCAAAGCCGAACCGATTGTAGCATTTGAGAAAGGTAGGGTGATCTGGGAAATTGACGTTGAATCGCCATCCTTGCCACCCGAAGTAGGACGTAAGTATTGCGAAAATGATACCTTCTGTTATATCGCTACGCCATGGAGTACATACGATAGAGTTTCAGCCCATTTCACCGGACGGATCATTGAAATATGCGCTAAACAAGGAGCTTTGGTGAACAAGGGCGATGTCCTGGCCTATATCGAACGTAACCATGATCCGCGAAAGTCTAACGCAACTAATGCATTTTATAGTTAAAC
>JAIRKY010000111.1 GCA_031259755.1 Mediterranea sp. (in: CFB group bacteria)
ATTATTACGTTGAGTTATTCAACGATTGCGTTGAATTATATTTTTTTGGAAAAGTCCGGCCTGTTATCTACTCCTTAGTTTGAGTGATCCGGCGTATGTTATTGATGCAGCGCATTCGCCATGGGCAACCTGTCTTCATTAAGCAAACTGTTGCATTTGTTACTACAAACCGTATTGTTGTTGAGCCTGTTAATCCGTTAAAGCGTTACTCCTGTCTTGAAGATAGCTATTTCGCGATAGCCTTTCTTTTCATTGTTCACAAGTTCGCCGCCAGCCACCCGAATGATATAGTCGATGAAACGTTTGCAGGTTTCTTCCATGGGTTCGCCGTCTACAATGACTCCGGCATTGAAGTCGATCCAAGTTGGTTTGTTGTCGGACAAAGCCGTGTTGGTCGATATCTTCATGGTGGGTACGATTGTTCCGAACGGCGTTCCGCGCCCGGTAGTGAACAGTACGATGTGACATCCGGCGGCGGCCAGCGCAGTCGAAGCAACGAGGTCGTTACCCGGTGCGGACAACAGGTTTAGCCCTTTGGTTTGTATGCGTTCTCCGTATGGAAGTACTCCCGACACGTAGCTCTTTCCGCATTTCTGTGTACATCCCAATGCTTTTTCTTCCAGTGTGGAGATACCTCCGGCTTTGTTGCCCGGCGAAGGATTCTCGCCTACCGGTTCTCCGTGGGCAAGGAAGTATGCTTTGAAGTCGTTGATCAGGCGTACGGTTTGCTCGAATAGCCCTTTATCCTTGCAACGGTTCATCAGGATCGTTTCCGCTCCGAACATTTCGGGTACTTCGGTCAGTATGCTGACGCCTCCTTGCGCGATCAGGAAGTCGGAGAACATTCCCAACAACGGATTTGCCGTAATGCCTGAGAAACCATCCGACCCGCCACATTTCAGGCCGACACGCAACTCGCTCAAAGGAATATCGGTACGTACGTCTTTGCTTGCTTTGGCGTATAGCTCGCGAAGCAACTTCATTCCCTCTTCGTATTCGTCGCTTACTTTCTGGGTGACCATGAACGATACACGGTCTTGATCATGATCGCCGAGAAATTCGCGGAAAACATCCGGTTGGTTGTTCTCGCAGCCTAAACCTACAACAAGCACGGCGCCCGCGTTGGGGTGAAGCGCCATGTCGCGCAGTATCTTTTTGGTGTTCTCGTGGTCGTCGCCTAACTGTGAACAACCGTAATTGTGCGGATAAGCCACGATAGCATCTACTCCTTTGCTTCCGGTTTCACGGCGAAGCCCCTCGGCCAATTGATTGGCGACGCCGTTTACACAACCCACCGTCGGGATGATCCATACTTCATTGCGGATGCCCGCATCGCCGTTCTTGCGGCGATACCCTTTGAACGTCAGGTTCTCCCAGGGAATATTCAGAGAAACAGGAACCGGATCATACGTGTAATCCAGTAATCCGGCGAGATTGGTTTTGATCGTATTCTCGTCCATCCGGTCGCCTCGTTTCTTCGCCGCAACAGCATGGCCGATGGGATAACCGTATTTGATGACGTCTTCTCCTACGGCAAAGTCTTTCAACGCGAATTTATGTCCGGCCGGTATATTTTCGTTTAACGTGGCGGTCACTCCATTGATTGTCACTTGTTCCCCCGCCGGAAGGCCTACGATAGCTACGGCGACGTTATCCGCAGGATTTATCTGTAAGAACTTAGTCTTCATGATTAATTCGGTTAGTGTATTTTTATGTAGAAATCAATATTATCCACATTCAACAGGTCTATGGGCATATAGTTTACGGCTGTCACTTCTTTCTTGAAGATAAGGTAATCACATAATGTTTTTATACCGTTAAATCCTTGTAATTCGGGTTGTTGGGCGATAAGAAAAGAGACGCCGCCTTGTTTAAGGCATGCTACATTCCTTTCCAGTAAGTCGTACCCCATGAGGTTGAACGGCCTTTTGTTTCTTTCCAACAGGTATTCTCCAACGGTGTACACTTTCGAGTTGAATGTGATGCCGTTCGTGATGCCGGGATGCGCTTTGAAGAACGCATCCAGCATTTCGTTGTCATCGGCAGGATGCTTGGCGTGCAGATTAAGCTCGAATATCTTGCAATCGGGGTGATGTTCCTTCATATATTTACGGAATCCGGCTTCCCGGTTTTCCTGCTGGTTCGATCCTACGATCCCTTCGTTGATCTTGCGGAAAAGCATGATCTCGTTATGGTTTCCGGGAAGCAACATCAACATACGCGCTGCGAAATATCCGCTTTTTCCGGAATGTTGCCCGAAGAAAGCGAGGGCGGGGATCTCCTTGATGTTTGAGTCTATATAGATATAAGGTATATCTTTTGCTTTCAGCCCGTTCGTAAATTCGCGCGTATGGTTGGCAACGGTAGGAGCGAGAAGCACTCCGTCCGGCGCTTCATCCAGTATGTTCCGGCTTGTTGTCGCAAACGAATTGTAATCGTACGGATCATAATAGATGATCTTGGCCGAGATATTGAAATCCGAATAGTCTTCCAACGCTTCGCCGATTCCCTTTTCGATAGCCGTCCAATACTCACCTTTCAAGTGCACAGGCAGCAAACAGGCGAAAGCATACTTTTTGTTCGAAGCGAGGGCGCTCGCATACATATTCGGATGGTAATCCAACTGCTTTAGTATCTTCTCCACGCTCAAACGACTGGCTTCGGATACTCCGCTACGGCCATGTATTACCCGATCCACCGTTCCGACAGATACGCCTGCCAGCCGCGCGATATCTTTGATTCTAACATCTCCCATTTACCAACTTGTCATTTACCATTTACTATTTACCATTTACCGTATGTCAACTGTTATCGACACAAATATATAGCAATTTTTGCTATTATGAAAATTATTGTATCTTTGTGCCCGCACACGATTGAGATTCGACGAAGTGTCAGAAAACGATTAAGCATGGTCGAAAGGTCGTTAAGTGTCAATATGCCGGAAGTTTATGCCGGCTTTGCCTCGGAATAATAAATTGAAACCTGATCATATTAATAACGTATTAGATTAAAACTCAGAATTATGGGAAGAAAGATCGTTACTTTTGGAGAAATTATGCTTCGTTTGGCTACTCCGGGTTATTTGAGATTTTCGCAAGCGAAAGAGTTTAGCGCAACCTTTGGCGGTGGTGAAGCGAATGTCGCCGTGTCATTGGCAAACTATGGTTTGGAGACTGAATTTGTAACCCGCCTCCCTAAAAACGATATTGCGCAATCGTGTATCATGGATCTTCGTTCACATCATGTAGGTACGAACAAAATCATCTTTGGCGGTGAGCGTGTAGGTATCTATTTCCTTGAAACGGGCGCTGTGGCTCGCGCCTCCAAAGTGATTTACGACCGCGCTCATTCTTCTATCTCTACGATCGAACCGGGAATGGTGGACTGGAAAGAGGTATTGAAAGATGCCGGATGGTTTCACTGGACAGGTATTACTCCGGCTTTGTCACAAGGCGCCGCCGACGCTTGTTTGGAAGCGATCAGGGTGGCTAACGGGATGGGCGTAACCGTATCCTGTGACTTGAACTACCGCAAAAACCTTTGGAAATATGGTAAGACAGCCGATCAGGTAATGCCTGCCCTGGTCGAAGGTTGCGATGTTATCCTGGGTAATGAAGAAGATTGCGAAAAGGTTTTCGGTATCAAACCCGAAAGTTTCGATGTCACAGCTACAGGTGGTGAAGTGAATGCCGCCGAGTTTGAATCCGTATGTACTCAGATGATGAAGAAATTCCCACGTTGCAAGAAAATGATCGTCACACTGCGTGGCGCTATCAATGCTAATCACAACACATGGGGTGGCGTTCTTTATTCAGACGGTTCACTGAAAATATCCAAGAGATATGATATCACTCACATCGTCGACCGTGTAGGTGGCGGCGACTCTTTCATGGGTGGTCTGATCTACGGTTTGATCTCTTATCCGACGGATGACCGGAAAGCGCTTGAATTCGCTGTTGCGGCTTCTTGCCTGAAACACACGATCTATGGCGACTTCAACCTGGTTACTGTCGCCGAAGTTGAGAATCTGATGAAGGGCGACGGAAGCGGACGCGTGTTACGCTAACGCGATTTACGATTAGACTATTTACGATTTACGATTGATATTACTATATTTTATTTATGATTAATATTGCTTTGATTGATGGATTCGGAACAATTAAAAGGAAGATTTAAGCAATTCTCTTTGAGGATAATAAAGATGGTAGATCGTATGCCAAATACAATTTCCGGTAATGCAATTGCAAGACAGATTGTTCGTTCCGGCACTTCACCTGCAGCTAATTATAGAGCTGCTTGCTTAGGAAAATCAGATAGAGATTTTCTGAATAAACTAAAAATGGTGGAAGAAGAATTGGATGAAACCATTCAGTGGATCGAAATAATTATGGATAGCAATATGATAGAAGCTGATAGGATGGTGGATTTGAAGAAAGAGGCAGTTGAACTCTATAAAATTATAGTGAGTTCCATTATTACATTAAAAGCCCGTCAAACCAAACAAGTCTAATCGTAAATACCTTTAGAATATATAAGATAAGTAATTTCAATCGTAAATCGTAAATAGTAAAATCGTAAATAAAAAAGATGGCAAGATTTAATAAGATGCAAGTGCTCAGCGTTATGTCCGGCACAGGGATGGTTCCCGTTTTCTACCATAAAGATGTAGAAGTAGCAAAAAATGTAATGAAAGCTTGTTACGAAGGTGGTGTTCGCGCATTCGAATTTACCAACCGTGGCGACTTTGCTCAGGAAGTATTTTCCGAATTGGTTAAATGGGCGGCAAAGGAATGTCCGGAAATGATTCCGGGTATTGGTTCTATCGTAGATCCGGCTACTGCTGCTATGTACATCCAGTTAGGCGCCAACTTTATTGTCGGCCCGTTGTTCAATCCTGAGGTAGCTAAGGTTTGTAACCGTCGCCTGATCCCTTATACTCCGGGATGCGGCTCGGTCTCCGAAATCGGTTTCGCCCAGGAAGCCGGATGTGACCTTTGCAAAGTGTTTCCGGCTGGAAATGTGGGTGGACCTTCATTCGTAAAGAATGTAAAGGCGCCGATGCCTTGGTCTATGTTGATGGTTACCGGCGGGGTAGAACCCACCAGAGAAAACCTGACCGCCTGGATTAAAGCCGGCGTTACTTGCGTGGGTATGGGCTCTAACCTTTTCCCGGCTGATATTGTTGCGGCTAAAGATTGGGCTTGGATCACAGCCAAATGCAAAGAAGCGTTCGGTTATATCGCCGAAGCCGGAAAATAAAAGAATATCCTTGTAAAGGGTTAGCCGTGGGGGGTATCTTGAAGTTAATCTCTTTTCCTCAGCCACTCTTCCGCTTTTACCAGCGTTTCCGGTTTGCCGATGTCCAGGAGTTGAAGATTATCCGGCGGATAGGCCCGGATCGTTGTTCTCGCGCAAATCGCAAGATAGAAACTAATGATAGAAAACTTCCCGCTCCATTCGTCCATCCATTCGAATATCTTCGGCGAGATGACATGGATGCCGCTAAAGGCATACCCGGAGTACAGGAAAGGATTAAAATCCGGATAAGGAGATCTCACCTCGCCCGTTTCGTGGTTTTGCCAGCCGCACAGACGCTTTTCTTCATCGAAAAGCAGCCAACGCGAACTTTCCCGTTGGCTGACTAACAGTGTAGCCAAAGAGGTCGGGTTTTCCAAATGATGGCGGTAGAGTTGTTTCAGGTCGACGTTCGACAGGATATCGGCATTGTGCGCGAGGAAAGGCTCATTGCCGTCTATGTATTTTCGGGCGTGCCTGATCCCTCCTCCCGTATCTAACAGACAATCCCGTTCATCGGATATGAATATATGTATGCCGAAATTGTTCCTGCTTTTCAGATAATCGATGATTTGTCGTCCTTCGTGATGAATATTGACAACGATCTCATTAAAACCGGAAGCTTTTAATTTCAGGATGACATGTTCCAGCATCGGTTTCCCGCCAACGGGGATCAAGGCTTTCGGAGTTCTGTCGGTCAACGGTTTGAGTCGCGAGCCCAGGCCGGCGGCAAAGATCAGGGCTTTCATACCGTCGGAGTAAATACCTGTTCGATATTCTGTTCGCGGTGAATTAAATCGACTTTGACGCCGAACTTCCGGTTCAGGTATTCCGCCAGGTGTTGCGCCGAATAAACGGAACGGTGTTGGCCGCCTGTACATCCGAAAGAAATCATCAGATTAGTGAATCCGCGGTCCAAATAGCGCTGTACGGAAGCATCGACAATCTTATAGACGTGTTCCATGAAAGTGATAATCTCTCCTTCTTCTTCGAGGAAAGAGATGACAGGTTCGTCCAACCCGGTGAAATGGTTATACCTTTCGTATTTGCCCGGGTTGTTGATAGCCCGGCAGTCGAACACAAATCCTCCGCCGTTGCCGGAAACGTCGTTGGGTATTCCTTTTTTATAGGCGAAACTTATGACTTTTACTTCCAGCGTATGTTTTTTAATCTCTTCGGAGAATTGTTTCAGGCCGACCAGCCGGTTTAGAATATCGCACAAGTAAGGGTATTCGGGATATCCTTCGCGCAATAGTTCTTTCAGGTTCTTCACGGCGAAGGGGATGCTTTGGATGAAGTGCGGTTTTTTCTCGAAATATCCGCGGAAGCCATAAGCGCCCAGCACTTGCAAGGTGCGAAACAGAACGAAATGGCGTAGCCGCCCGCAGAATTGTTCTTTATCCACAACGGTGTAGTGGGAGAGGGAATCCATATAAACTTCCAGCAGTTCATTCCGCAGTCCTTCCGGAAAGTTTGCTTTCGCTTGCCACAGGAAAGAAGCAATGTCGTAAAAGACAGGCCCCTTTCGCCCTCCTTGAAAATCGATGAACCAGGGCTTGCCTTCTTTGATCATCACGTTGCGCGACTGGAAATCGCGATACATGAACGTGTTTGTCCGGTCTTGCAACAGGATGTCGCACATCTTCCTGAAATCATCTTCAAGGGTGTTTTCCTGAAAATCCAGTCCGGTCGACTTCAAGAAGCAATATTTGAAATAGTTCAGATCCCAGAGGATAGAACGCTCATTGAATGTGGGTTGCGGATAACACCGGTCGAAATCGAAATCTTCGGCGCCCCGGAACTGGATCAGGGGTAACATGGAAATGGTTTGGCGTAACAGCAAACGTTCCTCATCACTGAACACACAGCTCTTTCTTCCTTTTTCTATCGTATCGAAGAGTAGCGCGTCGCCCAGATCTTCCTGCAAATAGAAGAGGGAGTCTTCGGATGCGGCATAGACTTTGGGAACCGGAATGCCTTTTCTCCGGAAGTGCGCCGCCATATAGAGGAACGCCCTGTTTTCTTCGGGCGAAGTGCCGCTTGCACCCACCAGGTTCATTACCCCGGATAGCCGGAAGTAACGGCGATTGGATCCGGATGAAGGTAACTCAACGATGTTTTTCGCAGACGAACCGACTATCTGTGTATAGAGCTTCTGTAATGCTGTGAGAATCATTTTGTTTTTCAATTTGCACGCTAATATAAGGTTTTATATTCTAAGTACAAAAGAAA
>JAIRKY010000134.1 GCA_031259755.1 Mediterranea sp. (in: CFB group bacteria)
TGTAATCGCTTATATATGTTATGCATGGAGAAGCATTGATCGTAAGAAAATTGATGTTGGGGAAATGAACGAAGATGGATATTCGTATTAACAGATTGCACAGATTGATTCAATTGAAAGTTAATCTCAATTGAATCAATCTGTATGCGGATAAGACCGCGCTAGTTTGGCAAAAGTTTGTTGCTTTCTACTTTTAAGGCTTATTTTCAGGGAGAGAGAGATTTGTTTGAAAGATTGGCCATACGGTTGAAGGCCTTCTTTGCCGGTATCCCATACGAGTTGAGTGATGAGACGGAGCGGCACTACCAGGTCATCTTCTACCTGGTATTCCGTTTAATGGGGCAATTTGTCGAGACCGAAGTACGTAGCGCCAAAGGGCGCGCCGATGCTGTGGTGAAGACCCGTGACCACATCTATGTTTTTGAATTTAAACTCCATGGCGCCGCCGAAGAAGCGTTGAAACAAATCGCCGAAAAAGGTTACTTGGAACCCTACGCTACCGATCCGAGAAAGAAAGTCAAAGTCGGAGTGGATTTCAGTAAGGAGAAAAGAAATATCGACCGCTATCTGTTTGAGGAAGAGAGAAGGGGGTAGGGATGTATAAGTAGAACTGTCGTGCATCGATAATTATACGCGCAGGGCGTATGTGCTGAAAATGGATATACAAGGCTATTAACAAACCACATTGTTTACCGGCTTACCGTTTTGAAACGCTTTTATATTTTCTATCATGATATCCATCAAACGCCGGCGTGCCGCAAAAGTAGCCCAAGCAATATGCGGAGTGATATAACAGTTCCTGGCTGTCAATAACGGATTGTCGGCTTGAGGCGGTTCGGTGGATAACACATCCAATCCGGCGGCATAGAGCTTTCCTTCGTTCAGTGCGTTTGCCAGATCCTGCTCGTTGATCAGTCCGCCGCGTCCTGTATTTATGAGTATGGCGGCCGGTTTCATTAAGGAAAGAAGATCCGCGTTGACAAATCCGCGGTTTTCTTCGGTTAACGGACAATGCAAACTCACGATATCGCACGTCGCGAATATCTGTTCAATCTCCAACTTTTTAATCTCGGGAGGCAATTGCAGACGTGATTTTGACGTACACGCCCACACTTTCATTCCAAACCCTAACGCGATACGCGCCGTATGGTATCCGGTCTGACCAAGTCCGATCAGGCCGATCTTCTTTCCTAAGATTTCAATCAATGGTGTATCCCGGAAACAGAAATCCGGACTGTTTGTCCAACGTCCTTTACGGACTTCCTCGGAATGGCGCTGTACCTGTTGGGTAATATTCAAAATATGGGCGAATACCATTTGTCCGACAGAAGGGGTGCTATATGCCGGAATGTTGGTTACCGCAATGCCACGTTCTTTAGCGGCAGGAACGTCTACAACGTTGTAACCCGTGGTCAACACGCCAATATATTTCAGATCGGGTAGGAGAGCGATGTGCCCGGCGGTAAGCGCCGTTTTATTGGTCAACAGGATATCCGCGCCCGCAGCGCGTTCCAATACTTCTTTGGGAGCTGTACGGTCGTATATGGTACATTCGCCTAATGCGTTCAACTCATTCCATGACAGATCACCCGGATTGAGGGTGTAACCATCTAAAAGTACAATCTTCATAAATAGTTCGGCAAAATGGGTTTATTATTTGTTTAAACACAGAGACATTGAGTACACGGAGAAACACAGAGTAAGTAAGCTCCGTGTTTTCATAAATATATCTCTATATCTCGTCCTTCGGGTTTTTCCCCCAAAGCCGCCGCATACGGTCGTTCAACACATTCTCGGACGCATTGTTCTGGGGTTCCCAGAAACGACGGTCTTTTATATCATCGGGCAGGAACTGTTGTTCTACAAAATTTCCCTGATAACTATGGGCGTACTTGTAATCCTGCCCATATCCCAACTGTTCCATGAGTTTCGTAGGGGCGTTCCTCAAGTGTAAAGGTACCGGCAGGTTCCCTGTTTCGCGTACCGTTGCGATCGCATTGTCTATGGCCATATACGCGGAGTTGCTTTTGGCGCTGGTTGCCAGATAGATGGTGGCTTCCGCCAGCACGATGCGGCCTTCGGGCCATCCTATCTTCATCAGCGTATCAAAACAGGCATTGGCCAACAGGATCGCGTTCGGATTGGCCAACCCAATGTCTTCCGCGGCGGATATCACCAACCGGCGAGCGATAAAGGCAGGGTCTTCGCCGCCTTCCACCATACGGGCTAACCAGTAGACCGCTCCGTCGGGGTCGCTACCCCGTATCGACTTGATGAAAGCGGAGATGATATCGTAGTGCATCTCGCCGTCTTTATCGTAGGCCAAAGGGTTCTGTTGCAAGCGTTCCGTAACGGTTCCGTCGGTGATAATCACCGAACCGTCCGGTTCGGCATCGACCACTAATTCCAGTATGTTCAGCAGCTTCCGCGCGTCTCCTCCGGAAAAACGAAGTATGGCATCAGTCTCTTTCAATTCTATTCTTCGCTCCTTCAGGATAGTGTCCGTTGTGATCGCTCGTTGAAGGAGTTCCAGAAGGTCATCCTTCTCCAATGACTTCAATACATAGAGTTGGCTACGGGATAGAAGAGGGCGGATGACCTCGAAAGAAGGATTCTCCGTAGTGGCTCCGATCAGTGTCACCGTACCATGCTCTACAGCTCCCAGAAGCGAGTCTTGTTGCGACTTACTGAAACGATGGATCTCATCGATGAAAAGAATGGGACTGGCTTGCGAAAAGAAGCGGTTGCTTTTAGCGCGTTCAATGACGTCGCGCACATCCTTCACGCCGGATGTAACTGCACTTAACGTATAAAAGGGAGTTTCCAGTTTGTTGGCGATAATCTGGGCCAATGTTGTTTTCCCTACCCCGGGAGGCCCCCAGAGTATGAACGAGGAGACGCGCCCGGATTCGATCATGTTGCGGAGTACGGCCCCGGGACCTACCAAGTGTTTCTGGCCGATGAACTCATCCAGTGTTTTCGGCCTAAGCCTTTCGGCGAGTGGTTTTGCCATAGTCTTTGAGCGTTAGAAAGTCATTATAATCATAAAGCGAACGCCATACTTCTTCGTATTCGGGTTCTCCAAATAATTCAGGCGGCGTACATATTCGATATGCAATAGCTTGAATATGTTATAGATACCGGCGCTGACCTCCATATAAGGCTTCTTCGGATCCATGACAAAACCCGTCGTTTCTCCATCGCGCGTGGGGAACAAGAAAAGATCGCCATCTCCGGAATTCTTATACGGATTGTTCTTGTCGGACAACTTCCCCCAAAGGGTGCGGAAACGGAATACCTCCCTCCATTTGAGTTTCTTCAATAAAGGTATGCGGTTGAACAGTTTACCATTCATGTCATACGTCAGGGAGAACGAAGCGTAACGGTCGTTCAGGAACTCCATATTATTGATCAGGTTGAATGTTTCCTTTTGGGCGATGTATGAAAGATTGGCCGCAGGCAGGATCAACAGCGGGAAGGGCGCTTTGTTCCATTGCACGCCCGCTTTTAGCGTAACATCCGCTTTTCCCCAGGATGATAACCAGATACGCCTCCAAATGCCGGCCTCTGTTAAGTTGAACGTGTAATCGCCATCCATCACCCCTTTGAAACCGGCGGTATGCGATACGGTATAGACCGGAGCGTCTAACGTAACCGGACGCCGACGCTGTTTGGTATTCATATACGTCTGTCCCGGAGAATAACTTAACGCAACACCCCACTCAGCAGTCGTTATATCGTGTACCGGCGTAGCGCCGGCGTCATTGCGCAAATACTGCAATTTGCCCGCAGGCTCGTCATTGCGATGGCGTAAAGTCGTTCTAACGGAGAAACCATTCATTGTCTCCAATTCATATTCCAACTCTATATCACGTACATACGACATCTGGTCGACCGTCGAAACTTTCCATGCGATAAACACGTTGTCTTTATCCGTTGTCAGGAACTTATCCATGGGTGACATCACATCGAAACGGTATCTGGCCGATAAATTATGCCGTGGGAACTCATGCAGGAAGAATTCCCGTTTATCAAAAGCGTAAGTTACCGCCCCTTCGTATTTCCATTTCCGGTCGCGAAAGCCATAAGCGGCATATCCTTTAAAGAACCAATTCGGATTGAATTGCGCCGTGGTTTGCCCGCCTGCTCTTAAACGGGTGCCATCGATATAGTTACCGGATATAAAGGTATTTATCGGACCAATGTCAAATTTTCCGGGGGTCTTCCTGCTACCGGTTTCAATATAGTCCTCCACGAGGGCCTTAAGGCCAATCATTACAAAGTTGAAACCCGATATTTCATGGAATTTATCAACCAGGCTATCCATTTCTTTTTCGCTTCCGGTAAGTGGCGCTTGTCTCACTTTCGCCCAGAAATCATCTGTCTTGGATTGCGCCCGGATATCTTTGGTCACATTCCCTTTTTTCTTAAAGAAATCTGCCTCGAGCGGTTCAAAGGAGTAATTACTGTATCTGGTTGTTCGCCGCACCTGTGCTCCCCGGGCGATATCGATAAGCGATAAGTCTACAACCATATCATCATCGGTCAACACCCAACTTCCGTCAGATAACCGCTCAAATTCCTGAATGATATCCAAACGCTCTACAAAGTTCACACCCGTATTCTTAGGGAGATTCATCCGGCATTTCTTCACGGCGTATGTCGAATCGTTCACCACATACAAGTGTCCCGTAAACCCGAACTCCTGAGCGTTCCGAGGAACAAAAACCAAATGGACGCATTCATACTTATCGACCATGACGGTATCCATTAAATAGTATTTATAGAAAGAAATGGCCGAAGAACCGGAAACAGGGCTGACAAAGCGTTCCTGCAACAAGCGGATGTCATTGTCGTAGATATTGATATCAGCAAAAATATCATTTAAGACAGTACCCATCATGTCGCCTGTAGAAAAGAGCTCGTCAATCCCATGGGAACGCCTTCCCTTTATAATGGTCTTCCGGTTTTCGGGAGATTTCCGGTACATTACTTCCGAGGCTGTTTCCTGAATGGAAAGCGGGAGAATCATTTTCCGGGATTCCGGAGAGATCTCAATCTGATCTTTCATGAAAGGCATTTTCTTAAATATTCCCTTCTCCAGCTCTTCAGGGCTCACATCATTCAACGATGCCTTCATCTTTTGGTACTTATCGTACCGGTAGTAATCCTTCCCTTCAAGCGTATGTTGGGACTTGCGCCCAATGACTTTACGCATGAAGTCTACCGCCGGATTGTTCTTTCGTGAATATCGATTCCGTTGCGGCCTTACCACAACCTCGCTCAACATGATGTCGGTAGGGCTCATCTTGATATTCAGAAATTTCATTCCCGGATCAATCCGGACTACTTTTACGCGATAGCCAATGGCGGAAAACGTCAACTCATTCCAGTCCCTGCGCGTCTCAATCATATATTCCCCTTTCGTGTTCGAGATCGTACCCGCTCCTTTTCCTTTATAAAATACGGATATATACATCAGTGGTTCATTCGTCAACGAATCGGTGATCACTCCCCGGAGTTGCGGGAATACTTGTTGGGAGATCAGGATAAGCAGCAAGAACAGATTTGTTTTATAGTATCGTTGTGCCATAAGCCATAAGTCAAAACGCAGAAAAGACTAACCGGATGATTTGGACAAGAGGATCTGAACGATCCGTTCCGCCGTACGGCCATCCCAACGCTCAGGCAAACTTCCGGTTTTCCACTTACCGGCCATTAACGTTCGCATAGCGTCATTCAGAGCCTCGGGAGATTCTCCGACTAATTCATTCGTACCCAAACGATACGTTTCCGGATGCTCCGCGTAAGTGTTAAGCGTCATACAGGGTATCCCCAGGAACGTGGCTTCTTCGGCCACATTACCGGAATCGGTTATGATCGCATTGGCATTGTTCATTAAATAGCCGAACAATAAGTAACTTTGAGGAGGAAATATGTGCATATTGGGGGCGGCGATCCCTATACGCTTTATGGCATCACGGACATAAGCGTGCAGTGGAGCGATGACAG
>JAIRKY010000024.1 GCA_031259755.1 Mediterranea sp. (in: CFB group bacteria)
TTTAAATCAGAAAACAAATAAAGAGTTTCCGTATCTCCCTGATAGATGCTTTCTTTGAAGTGACCAAACTAAAAAAGAATGTATCGTACAGACATAACGGAAACTCAGTGGCAATATATGAAGTTACCGGATGAATTACGTGGATTGGTTCGCTTCAAACGGAGTCAAAACAAACAACCGGCAGTTGGCATTATGAAGCCTCATTAACCATACCATGCTGTGAATCAAATCATTAATAGGAATTAGTGAGACTAGTGAGACTTTTTTAGCAAGAAATCGTTTTGAGATGTCTAGCCCGTTTGCTTCAAACTGATAATAAAACTAAAGAAATCTCAAAAGTATGTTATAAGACATGTTTTATAATTTGGGCAGTACTGGAGAAAGCGGCTATCTTTGCATCGTTATCCTGAAAACAATCTTTTTACCTTAAGAAAGCTAATACCTATTGAAAATTAAAAATGGGGCTTTGTGAAAAGCCCTATTTTTTTGGTCTTATACGGCCTTCTATGTGCAGGAGAATTTCTATCTTTGACACCACGAATTCAGTATACTGACCGTAAACTTAAAGCCAAATTAATTATGTTCTCAGGAATTGTAGAAGAATACGCAAAAATTGTTGCGTTAGAGAAAGACCAGGAAAACGTACATCTGACTCTGACTTGTTCTTTTGTCGGAGAGTTGAAAATAGATCAGAGCATCTCTCATAATGGAGTATGCTTAACCGTGGTCAGGCTAAACGGGGATACATACACGGTAACAGCAATGAAGGAGACACTGGAGCGCTCGAATATCGGATTGTTGAAAGTAGGAGATAAGGTAAACGTGGAACGCAGTATGATGATGAATGGGCGTCTGGACGGGCATATTGTACAGGGACATGTAGACCAAACGGCAGTATGTACCCAAATCCGTGACGCGGAGGGTAGTTGGTATTTTACGTTTAAATATCACTTTAATCAAGAGACGGCCAAACGTGGATATTTCACAGTTGATAAGGGTTCAGTAACAGTAAATGGTGTAAGCCTGACGGTATGTAATCCTGCTGATGATTCGTTTGAGGTGGCTATTATTCCGTATACTTACGAGCATACTAACTTCCATACGTTCAAAACAGGCAGTGTGGTCAATATCGAATTTGATATTATTGGTAAATACATAAGTCGAATTGCATCGTTTAATTTATGAAGAATTAAATGCGGATTGACGCGGATCATTGATTTGGAAATAATTGATGGTCCGCGTTTCAAATCAAATAAATAATATGAAAGATTTTCTGGAACTTGTGATGGCGCGGCAAAGTGATCGCGCCTACGATAATACCCGTGAAGTAGAATCTGAAAAGTTGGAGAGGATTCTCGAAGCGGCTCGTCTGGCTCCTTCGGCATGTAACGCGCAACCCTGGAAATTCGTTGTGATTACGGATCGCGAATTATCTGTAAAGATCGGTAAAGCAACGGCTGGTTTGGGAATGAATAAGTTTGCTAAAGATGCTCCCGTACATATTCTCATGGTGGAAGAATCGACAAATATAACCTCATTGTTAGGTAGTAAAGTGAAGAATAAACATTTCCCGTTGATAGACCTGGGTATTGCTGCCGCGCACATTTCATTGGCAGCAGAGAGTGAAGGATTAGGGTCTTGTATCCTGGGGTGGTTTGATGAAAAAGAGATTAAGCGACTAACGGATATACCTTCTTCCAAACGTTTGTTACTGGATATTACTATTGGCTATCCGGCTAAAGAAAAACGAAAAAAGATACGTAAGCCAAAAGAAAAGGTGATTTCGTATAATAAATATGGCTCATCCGGCAAATTACAGAAATAAAATAAAAACAGTCAACCCAATTCAGGAAATCATATAGCCTATCTGATACGATCGGTATCAACCTAAAACAGAAGGAATTCAAACCATAATCGAAAAAGAATGGTTATCTTTGCAACCATTAATAACGAATAATTTTTAAAACGTAAACGGATTAATGGCCTTACAATGTGGTATTGTCGGACTGCCAAACGTAGGTAAGTCGACCCTTTTCAATTGTTTATCGAATGCCAAAGCGCAGGCGGCAAATTTTCCTTTCTGTACAATCGAACCGAATGTCGGAGTTATTACTGTTCCCGACGAACGTTTAAATAAACTGGCCGAGTTGGTTCATCCGCAGAGGATCGTTCCTACAACAGTGGAAATCGTAGATATTGCCGGACTGGTAAAAGGCGCCAGCAACGGTGAAGGCTTAGGGAACAAATTCCTTGCCAATATTCGCGAAACAGACGCGATCCTGCATGTTCTTCGTTGCTTTGACGACGAAAACGTAACACATGTGGACGGAAGTGTGAACCCTGTCCGCGACAAGGAAATCATTGACTACGAATTGCAACTGAAAGACCTCGATACCATCGAAAGCCGTATTCAACGGGTACAAAAACAGGCCCAGACCGGCGGAGATAAGAACGCCAAACAAACGTATGATGTACTTGTACGTTTCAAAGAAGCGCTTGAACAAGGTAAACCGGCACGTACCGTTGCGTTCGAAACCAAGGACGAGCAGAAAATCGCTAAAGAACTGTTTCTTCTTACAAACAAACCGATCATGTATATTTGCAATGTAGACGAAGCAAGCGTCGTAAGCGGAAACAACTATGTCGACGCGGTTCGTGAAGCTACGAAAGATGAGTATGCAGAGATCCTGATCGTAGCGGCAAAAACAGAATCCGACATTGCCGAACTGGAGACCTACGAAGATCGCCGGATGTTTCTTCAGGAAATAGGTATGGAAGAATCGGGAGTAGCCCGCTTAATCAAGGCAGCTTATAAACTGTTGAACCTGGAAACATTCCTCACAGCCGGAGCGCAGGAAGTTCGCGCATGGACTTACCCGAAAGGCAGTAAGGCTCCACAATGCGCCGGAGTGATCCACACAGACTTTGAAAAAGGGTTCATTCGCGCCGAAGTCATCAAATACGACGATTTCATTCAATATGGTTCTGAAGCCGCAGTGAAAGAAGCCGGGAAAATGGGCGTCGAAGGAAAAGAATACATTGTACAGGACGGAGACATCATGCACTTCCGTTTTAGCAGTTAAACGTTGAAAGCCTCACCCCGGTCCTCTCCTTTGGAGAAGGGAAGACTTTCAACAGAAATTTAATTAATACCTACTATTATGAACGAGTTTTTATTATCCATTAACTGGAATCCGGATACGGAATTCATTCGTCTTTTCGGCATTTCCATCAGATACTACGGATTATTTTGGATTATTGGCCTTGCTTTGGCCTCTTACGTTGTACAATACCAGTACAAAGACAAAAAAATAGAACAGAAGAAATTCGAGCCCCTTTTCTTTTATTGTTTCTTCGGTATCTTTATCGGCGCACGTTTAGGACATTGTTTGTTCTATGAACCGGGATATTATCTGAGCAGCTTTAGCCACTTTATAGAAATGATCCTCCCTATCCGGTCTTTACCGGATGGAAGTTGGAAATTCACCGGTTATGCCGGATTGGCCAGCCATGGAGGTACAATAGGCTTAGGCATTGCCCTCTTGCTCTACGCCGGAAAAATGAAGATGAATTTCATGGATGTACTGGATATGATCGCTGTAGCTGCTCCTGTCACCGCTTGTTTCATCCGCTTAGCCAATCTGATGAACTCAGAGATCATCGGACATCCCTCAAACCTGCCCTGGGCATTTGTATTCGAAAGTGTAGACCCTGTCGCTCGCCATCCTGCACAGCTTTACGAAGCGATCGCCTACTTCATCCTCTTCCTGATCATGATCTATCTATACAAGAATTACAGGAAGAAAGTACACCGCGGATTCTTTTTCGGCCTTTGCCTGGTGTATATATTCACTTTCCGTTTCTTCATCGAATATCTCAAAGAAAACCAGGTGGACTTTGAAAACGGTATGCTTTTCAATATGGGACAATTACTAAGCATCCCGATTGTCATCGCCGGCATACTCAGCTTTGTATATGGAAAGAAATTGGATAAGATGAAATGAATTATTTCCCTTTTATTATCTTCTTAATTTCATCCAGCTTACTCAGCGCTTCCAATGGTGTAAGGTTATTCACATCCAGATTCAGGATCTCATCACGTATCTGGCCGAGAACAGGATCATCCAACTGGAAGAAACTCAATTGCATACCTTCGCGTTTCCCGCTTACTTCAACAAGCGGTTTGCCCGATATGCCCTGCTTTCTGCTATCCGTTTCCAACCGGCCCAGTATGTCATTGGCGCGTCTCACGATACTTTTAGGCATACCGGCCATTTTCGCCACATGGATACCAAAAGAGTGTTCACTTCCGCCTCGTTCCAGTTTACGCAGGAAAATCACTTTATTGTCTATCTCCTTTACAGAGACATTATAGTTCTTGATCCGGTTGAATGATTTTTCCATTTCATTCAATTCATGGTAATGCGTCGCAAACAGCGTACGCGCTTTTGCTTTCGGATGCTCATGAATATATTCCACAATTGCCCAGGCAATAGAAATACCGTCATAAGTAGACGTACCGCGGCCCAACTCATCAAACAGGATAAGGCTGCGCAACGATACGTTATTCAATATATCGGCCGCCTCGTTCATCTCCACCATAAAGGTAGACTCGCCCACCGAAATGTTATCGCTTGCTCCGACACGGGTAAATATCTTATCTACCACACCGATATGGGCGCTTTCGGCCGGGACAAACGAGCCGATCTGCGCAAGCAGGGTGATGAGCGCCGTCTGACGTAAAAGCGCCGACTTACCCGCCATGTTAGGCCCTGTGATAATGATGATCTGCTGTTGTCTGCTATCCAGCATCACATCGTTCGCAACATACTTCTCCCCTACCGGCAATTGTTTCTCAATGACCGGATGGCGGCCCTGGCGAATATCCAATACATCATCGTCAATGATAACCGGACGGATATAGTTGTTCTCACGGGCTACATCCGCAAACGAATGTAAACAGTCCAGACACGCTATCTGATTGGCATTGATCTGGATTTCAGGTATAAATTCCGATAATGCAGCAACCAGCTCATTGTATATTTTCGTTTCAAGCGCCAGTATCTTATCCTCAGCGCCTAATATCTTCTCTTCATACTCTTTCAGCTCCTGGGTGATATAGCGTTCGGCATTCACCAGGGTCTGCTTACGTATCCATTCTTTCGGAACCTTGTCTTTATGTATATTACGAACCTCGATATAATATCCGAAAACATTATTGAAGGCTATCTTAAGGCTGGGAATGTTGGTTATCTCACTTTCACGCCGCTGCACCTTAAGCAAATAATCCTTACCGGAATAGGCGATCCGGCGTAGTTCATCCAGATCGGCATTCACTCCATCCTTTATTACGCCGCCTTTGTTTATAAACAACGGAGGATCATTATTTATTTCTTTCTCTATCCGGCCGCGAATCGAAAGGCAAAGGTTCAATTTCTCTCCTATCGTATTTAAACTCGCGTTATCGGCCTCCAGACAAACCTTTCTGATCGGTTCAACAGCACGTAAAGCAACTTTCAGCTGCACCACTTCACGAGGCGAAACACGGCCGACAGCGACTTTGGATACGATACGCTCCAAATCGCCTATCTGATGAAGATGTTCTTCGATCAACTCATTAAAGTCAGGATGGCGGAAGAAGTACTCAACCACATTCAAACGGTCATTGATCGGAACTTCATCCTTCAACGGAAATACAACCCAGCGTTTCAGCATACGGGCGCCCATCGGGCTCATTGTTCTATCAATCACATCCAACAGGCTCTTACCCCCTTCGTTCATGGTGGATATCAGCTCCAGGCTGCGAACCGTAAATTTATCCAGACGAACATATTTGTCTTCCTCAATACGCGACAGAGAAAGAATATGCCCGATCTGTGTGTGCTGGGTTATTTCAAGATATTGAAGGATAGCGCCCGCCGCGATGATGCCGTTCGTAAGATGCTCTACACCAAATCCTTTCAGGCTGTTTGTTTCAAAATGCTTCAGTAATTTCCCGCGGGCCGAAGTCTCCGTAAACACCCAGTCATCCAGTTCAAAAGTAAAGAATTTGCTCCCGAAATTGCCTTCAAACATTCCGCGCTTGCCTCGCTCGAAAAGCACTTCCTTAGGCGCAAAATTATTCAGCAATTTGTCTATATAATCAAAAGGGCCTTCGGCAGTTAAAAACTCTCCGGTAGATATATCCAGAAAAGCCACTCCACAAGCGCCTTTACCAAAATATACGGAGGCAAGGAAGTTATTTTCCTTATAATTCAGTATATTGTCATTAATGGAAACCCCCGGAGTGACAAGTTCGGTGATTCCACGCTTCACTAATTTCTTTGTAGCTTTCGGATCTTCCAGCTGATCGCAAATCGCCACTCTCCTGCCCGCTTTAACCAACTTGGGAAGATAAGTATACAACGCGTGATAAGGAAATCCGGCCATCTCAACTGCCTTTTCCTTTCCGTTAGCGCGTTTTGTCAGTGCGA
>JAIRKY010000057.1 GCA_031259755.1 Mediterranea sp. (in: CFB group bacteria)
ATTTGACGATTTACGATTTACGATTGAAGTTACCAATTACCATTTACCAATTTACCATTTACGATTTACGATTGAAGTTACTTTGGTTTATGATTTACTGGAGTAATTTCAATTGGTAATTGGTAAATGGTAAATCGGTAAATTAAAGTAATTTCAATCGTAAATCGTAAATGGTAAATTGGTAAATGGTAATTGGTAACTTCAATCGTAAATCGTAAATCGTCAAATCGTAAATCTAAAAAGATCGTCAAATCGTAAATCTAAAAGATGCTTCTACCCTGGCTATACGAGGAGTTGGCGGAAGCCGGCTGCGATGAGGCGGGCCGCGGCTGTCTGGCCGGCTCCGTTTACGCGGCTGCCGTCATACTTCATAAGGATTTCCGGAACGAGATGCTGAACGATTCCAAGCAACTGTCGGAAGCGCAACGCTATTTCTTAAGGGATGTTATTGAGGAAGAAGCCGTGGCATGGGGCGTAGGCGTAGCTACTGTCGAGGAGATCGACAAGATGAATATCCTGAACGCTTCTTTCCTGGCGATGCACCGGGCTATCGACCAGTTATACATACGCCCCGAACACTTGCTGATCGACGGCAACCGCTTCAGGAAGTACGATGATATACCCCACACCACAATAATTAAAGGAGATGCTAAATACCTGTCGATAGCAGCCGCTTCCGTACTGGCAAAGACGTATCGCGACGACTATATGCTTCAGTTGCACCGGCAGTTTCCTGTTTACAGATGGAACAAGAACAAAGGATATCCGACGGAAGCGCACCGGCAATCCATTTCGGAATATGGCGTTTCGCCGTATCATCGCCTGACATTTAATCTTTTGGGAAATAGATCGTTGTAGCTCGCCTGTTTTTTTCGTACCTTCGCGCCGGTATTTATCATTAACTTAATAACTCATACACACTGAAATGAAAGCCCTTTTGATAATTCTCGACGGATGGGGAATCGGTAATCGCGGAAAAGCAGACGTTATTTTTAATACTCCTACTCCTTACTGGGACTATTTGGTGAAGACATACCCGCACTCGCAACTGCAAGCAAGCGGCGAAAACGTGGGTTTACCCGATGGACAAATGGGTAACTCCGAAGTGGGCCACCTCAATATCGGCGCCGGACGCGTGGTTTATCAGGACCTGGTGAAGATCAACCTGGCTTGCCGAGACAACAGCATCATGAAGAACCCGGAGATCGTCGCGGCCTACTCGTATGCCAAAGAGAAGGGGAAGAACATACACTTCATGGGCCTTACTTCCGACGGCGGAGTGCATAGCTCTTTGGATCATCTGTATAAACTGTGTGACATTGCCAGAGAGTACGGCATCGACAATGCCTGTATCCATTGTTTTATGGACGGCCGCGATACCGACCCGAAAAGCGGCAAAGGCTTTATCGAACAGCTCGCGGCCTACACGAAGAACAGCGCGGGAAAGATCGCTTCTGTCGTTGGCCGTTACTATGCCATGGATCGCGACAAACGTTGGGAACGCATAAAAGAAGCTTATGACCTCTTAGTGCACGGCGTGGGCAAGAAGGCGAGCGATATGGCGCAGGCCGTGCAGGAATCGTATGACGAAGGCGTAACCGACGAGTTCATCAAACCAATCGTTAACGCGGACTTCGACGGGACGATCAAGGAGGGTGATGTCGTTATCTTCTTCAACTATCGCAACGACCGGGCCAAAGAACTGACCGTCGCACTTACTCAGCAGGATATGCCGGAGGCCGGGATGTACACGGTTCCCAACCTGCAATTCTATTGCATGACGCCTTATGACGCTTCTTTCAAGGGGACGCGTATCCTTTTTGATAAAGATAACGTAGGCAACACGTTGGGCGAATACTTGTCTTCACAGGGAAAGACTCAACTTCATATCGCCGAGACCGAAAAGTACGCTCACGTCACTTTCTTCTTCAACGGCGGGCGCGAAACTCCGTACAAAGGCGAAGACCGCATATTAGTTCCTTCTCCGAAAGTAGCTACATACGACCTGAAACCCGAAATGAGCGCCTACGAAGTAAAAGACAAACTGGTTGAGGCTATCGGCACGGAAAAGTACGACTTTATCGTCGTGAACTATGCCAATGGCGATATGGTTGGCCATACCGGAGTCTACGAAGCCATCGAAAAAGCGGTTGTCGCTGTTGACGCTTGCGTGAAAGATACCATCGAAGCGGCCGGGGCGCATGGCTATGAAGCCCTGGTCATTGCCGACCACGGCAATGCCGATAACGCGGTGAACGAAGACGGAACGCCCAACACGGCTCACTCCTTGAATCCCGTTCCTTGTATTTATGTAACCGGGAACAAAGGCGCCGGGATCGGAGATGGCCGCCTGGCCGATGTGGCTCCAACCATACTGAAGATCATGGGGCTTGAAGCTCCCAAGGAGATGACGGGAAAGGTATTGATCGGGAACAATGGTTCTGATAGGTGATGTAGTCGTAGCTCTGGAGGTGTTCACCGGGAAGTTCCTTTGCGACCTTGACGCTTGTAAAGGGGAGTGTTGCATAGATGGCGTCGCGGGGGCTCCGGTAGAGGAAGAGGAACTCGAACGGTTGGAGAAGATACTTCCTGCTGTCTGGGATGATCTTTCGCCCGAGGCGCAAGCTGTGATTGAAAAGCAGGGAGTGTGCTATAAAGACCGCGACGGTGAACTGGTTACTTCTATTGTGAATGGCAAAGATTGTGTGTTTACCTGTTACGATGAGAAGGGGTATTGTTTTTGCGCCATCGAAAAGGCTTACCGCGCCGGAAAGATAGACTTCTACAAACCCGTTTCCTGTCATCTGTATCCCATACGCGTGAGTGACCATGGGCCTTATAAGGCGCTCAATTACCACAAATGGAACATTTGTCATGCCGCCGTCATACTTGGCAGGAAAGAGAATATGCCTGTCTATAAATTCTTGAAAGAACCGCTTATACGTAAGTTTGGCCAAGCGTGGTACGCGGAACTGGAGACTGTGGCGGAAGAACTTGCTTTTGAGTAATTTCTTCAATGAGGCTGTTTATATACACTTCCAGATTGGTATAGCCTTCTTTGCTTAATGTGGTTGCACTGCCATCCAACGTATCCTGCGGATTAAGGTTGTGCTTTATCTCCCAGGCATCGGGGATGCCATCATTATCGGAATCTTTTAAATCATCGGCGCATATACCTCCGTTATTCAATTCCGGCCAAGCGCTTACAGCGTCTTCCGGTTTTACATCGTTTGGCAGGTCGATGAGGCCAGGCAACCTTTTAGCATCTTTGGATACGCTTCCGGTGTAGGTCGCTGTGCCTTCCCGGGTTTCTTCGATGATACGCGTATCAATGATATCGCGCTCCTTCGAGCAACCGGCGTATGCCAATACCAACTTGTATGCTTGTTCAGCCGGATGTGTTGTGACGAGGTCTGTTTCCAATGGAGCATCTAAACGTATCTCTTTCTTTATCTGATCCGTAAATGTATAATCGCATTGGGAGTTATCTATTTGCTCATAAATGCCTTTTGTCCAGTTATCCTTAGTGACTTCTTCGTTTCCTTCAATAACATTCCCGTCAACATAGAATTTCCCCCAGGTATGCAGCATTTTGGCCCAAGTCCGCGATCTACCCACGTACTCTTTCGTGCGGATGCCTATTCCGGCGATGCGATAGCCTATCGGACTGTTTTCAGGTGTTGCCGGTCCGGGTTTATAGTAGTTGTTTACGATGTTGGCCTTCATCCCTTCGCCTCCATAACAACCATTTCCCGCCCAGTTATAGAATACATTGTTTCTCATATCCATATATTCATTTTCCTGGGTGGCAGGCCTCGGCCCTAAACGGGGCACACGACTCTCGTGATGAGCTAACAGGTTATGATGGAATGAAGCATTTGTTCCTCCCCAGATGGCTCCATATCCATGCTTTCCTTTTCCATGTCCTGCCGAACGTAAACTTTCCGATATAAGACACCATTGAACTGTTGAACTCTCGTTTCCGTATATGGAACAACATTCATCGACCGACCAACTAATAGAGCAATGGTCAATAATAATATTCTTATTATCCGTTCCTCCAAGTCCGTCGGGTTCACCCTGGCCTTCGTTGCCTACCCGGAAACGAACATAACGGATAATGATATTATCGGCATTGAGTGTAACCGGATGTCCGGCTATGCAAACTCCCTGACCAGGTGCGGTTTGTCCTGCTATGGTTAGATCGCCGTTGATAATGGGCAGGTTTTTAGTCAGGAAGATCGTACCCGCCACATCGAAGACAATGGTGCGTGGCTTATTCTGAGTGAGTGCATGACGTAGTGTGCCTTCTTCCATTCCGTCTCCCAGCGTAGTAACATGGTAGACTTTTCCACCGCGCCCGCCGGTGGTATATCGTCCGAAGCCTTCGGCGCCGGGGAAGGCGATGAGTCCTTTTGTGGGCCGTTGTTGCGAGGAGTACATAACTTGCTTTTCCATCATAAATGGACCTGCTTCCGTATATGGCTCTATGAACATCGGAAAGGAAATGAATAAATATAAAAGCTTCATATTATATTGAATTAAATCATAAATACTAAATACGAATTTAATGAAAACAGAATGAGTGGTAGTGGAATATCTATCTCAAAAAGAGTAATAAATGATTTATTACATCCCATGCTTCGCTTTCCATGCCGGATACAATGTCCTGATTGTATTTTGCGGCCAATTGCCTAAATACTGATAGTTGATTCTTCTTAATGCATTGAGTGATAATATAGGTAAAGAAAGGCCATGCTGTCCTTCAATCGCGTTGCCCGCATCTTCAAAGATATATAGGAAACGGTAAAACAAATAGCCATAATCATTGTCGTATATACCATGAACCGGTTTGTAAGCATAATCCGGATTATATGATTCTCTTGCATTTTCTCCGTAATTGAAAGAATAGGTAACTCCATTGATAACTGCATTTCTTTTAGAATCCTTCAAATCATTAAAATACTTTGTATATACCCTTTCGGCGACTTCATCTCCAAGTTGGATAAATCTTCCCCACATGTCATTACCCGGAGAGTCTTCTACGATACGGTCTACTGTGGTCGAACCATTTTTTACGTCGACTATTTTCTTATTGGGTATTTTAACGGATTCGAGCCATGCAACCGCAGCTACTATTGCATTCTTGATCTCCTGTGAGGGTTCTTCTATCTCCATTAAGAATTTAAGGACATCATTACCCTCTGCACCCGAATAGGAGGGATGTTCGTGCGGACGTCCTACGGCTGGATCCAGCGTGTATTCGTCATGTTGCGCACCCCAGAAGGTTTTTGTTCCGCCAACTGCGACCTGACAGTCGAGTAGACACTTTACTCCGGCATCATAAGAAGCTTTGGCTTTCTCCGCAACGCTTTTCTCTACAATATCGGCAAAGTCCCCGCTATCTTTATAGATTTCTCCCAATAATCGCAAGCTGTTGGTCATTCAGTTGTCGTTGAACGTAATACGATCGCTATATCCACCTCTTAAGGGATAGTATTGTGGCCAACCGCCCGGATACGCACTGGGATTATCTGCGTTAGGATATTGCGCATCGACCAGAAAATCAAGACCTTTTCCAAATGCTTCTTTATACCGTTCGTCTTTTACATATTTGAACATCTTTGCCAGAAATCTCATCTCTGTAGTGGTGGCGTCATTGTCGAGGCAGGACATTTTCGCCGACTCGGTAGAACCTTTCTCTGATGCAATTACTGTTTTTTCCGCATCGGTTAGAATGAGGTGCATATCTATATTTTTTGGCCATCCTCCGGCATTTTTCTGATATAAAAGCACATTCTCCGCTACTTCTTTGGCCTCGTTAGAATTATACCAGGCCGCAGGTTGTGAGGTGGCTATGGATACCCATGTTTTACCTGCCATCGATGAAAAGAAAGGTTCTTGCGAGATACTTACCTTTTTACTTGTAATGGTGTCCTTTTTGCGGATGATTAATTCGGCTATTCGTTTTATACCGTTATTATTGAGTTTTATTGCGAACGTCACCGATGTTGGCGTTTGGGCTAATTTTGTAATCCATCCTTGTGCATCTATCGGTATTTCTGCTTCCCATTCCATGTTGTTCGCATTTACCTGAATCGTAAGATCATTGCCGGCAGAAGTAATTGCTGCGATTAATGGACTAACAGTCAGGGAGAAAATTATTCCGGATTGGGATATTTCTATACGAATAGTTTCTATCCCGTTTGCTATCGTTGCGGTAGTGCTTCTTTCTTCTGTATTGGGGTTTGGCGAAATGGTCATCGTAACTAATCTTTCACCGCTGCCTTCTGTTTGAGAAAAGTGTATCCAATTTGCATCGCATTGAACCGTCCAATTTCTTACTGATGAAATAGTAATGACTTCTGCACTTCCGGAAGAAAGCACAATAAAAGCTTCTTTTGATACGGATAGGGTACCAGGTGTTGTGCTATCTTTGTCTGAACAGTTGATACATAGTATCAGAAAGTTCAGTAGATATATTTGTTTCATAGAGTTTGTTTTATTGAATAGTAATCTAAGAGCTATCCGAAATCGGGTAGCCCTTAGATTACCGAAGTTCTAAAAACAATCTTTTAACTCAACCTTCTATTCTTCCCACCATCGTGGGTCGCCGGCTTTATTTGCTCCGGCAAATCTCATGCCTTCTTTAATGTGGAAATCACCATTCTGCGGATCGACGAATAGGTCCTCGCCACTCATATCCACCTCAGTAATGTTGGTGAATGGGTAGGTCTTCCATGTCCATTCGTTCGTCTTATAACAACTGGTAAAGTCCATTTGATATGTATTATTGTAAACGGCCTCCAATTCCTTACCATTGTTTAATCCGGTGAAAATGTTATTCGTCATTTGTAATCCGACCGGCGCGTTACGCCATCTGATCAGCTTCGGTAATCCGGTAGTATAATTACAGAACGTGACATGATCCATGACAACCATATCATGTGTTCCTTGAATATCGCCTACCTGGTCACCAATCTCTCTCATCGTTGTGTTGGTAATGGAGAGCAATCCTACGTGCATATTGGAGTTGCCCGTATTGTAGAATCCATAACCACCTACTGCGACGTTGAATATGATACAGTCATTGATTTTAATATTGTTCACATCGATACCTGCAGCGCTCAGACGAACTAAGCTACGAGAGATGTTACTGATCTCACAGCCTTCAAAATATACGTTCTTGAAAGACTTCTCAACATTATCTATATTAAAGAAGTAATTACTTCCGTTTCTATCGCCATCTATGCTGATGTTCTGGAAATTAATATTTTGCATTTGCCCACTTAATCTTACGGCATGCAAAAAGAGTTTAGGTAATTCTGTTGTTCGTGAAGATCCTGCAAAATATAAGTTATCAATTCCATTGGGAACATTAATCTGGCCGATTTCATATCTGGCTCCTCCATCTAATACAGGAAATAGAAGTACAATGTTCTTGTTACCTAATCCGGCTTGTTCTGTCAAAAGTGCATTGATATTCATCGTTTCGTTTATATCGATTTGTTGCACATCATTGCCTGCCATACCGGAGGTTTCTCCTGTATAGTAACCTCTCTGTTGGTCATTGAGCATCACTAATACGTCATAGATAGTTCCTCCGGACAATCCTGTCAGGGTAACAACACCGGCGTTCTGTTCGTTTTCAGTTAATGTATGTGTCTCATAAATAGTTTCTTCGCCTTCGATATATAAACCATAAAGCACTTTGTTGATGGACTTTTCTTTATCCCAGTATATCGTAATACTGTTCGGAGTCTTTATAATCTTAGTTATGATCTGTTCAGCCGGAGTATCAAAACAGAGTTGAACATATCCGGTTTCCCTGTTGTTTTTGTCAACAGCTTTCATACGCGCTGAATATCGGGTTGTACCTTTGAAGTCATCAAAGATCGTGTGATATTCCCTTTTCGTAGGAGCAACATTATCGTTATAAACAGTTAGTGTATCTGCCAGAATCTCTACTGTACGAACGATATTGTCGAAGATTAAACTATCACCTTCACTAAATTCAAACACATATTTGCTGGCATCGATAACTCCTTTATAACTAAGTTCTACAGAAGTTGCCCACAATTTTGACTGTTCAAATCCTGTTGGGCGAAAGGGCGCATCATAATTGGGATCTACTGCCCAATCATTTACATCATCATCGCATGAAATGTTGCATGCCGAGATAATGGCACATAATAGTAAGGTATATATATAATGTATTTTCATACGTAAATTATAGTTATGCTCCCCATAAAAGAGAGCTGTTTAAACCATTAATAAATTGATTTTTAGAGTTCAGACAAAACGAAGGAAAGCACTTGTAGAGCTACAAAT
>JAIRKY010000083.1 GCA_031259755.1 Mediterranea sp. (in: CFB group bacteria)
ACTTAGCTAAATTAGCCACTGCGGCAGCCATAGTGGCGACAGATGCCGCGGAAGTCGTAAAACCCAGGATCGTAGATAAAACCTCAAGTCCCTTGCTTTCCTTTTTAGAAGGTACAATGATCTCACATCCGGGTTGTATCATATCCGATCTGTATTTGCCGGCTTTGGAAACCATTCCATTCATATAAACGATATAGACTTTGCTTTTTTTAGCCCGATGCCCATATCCGCCGGACTGATTGATATAGTAGCTGAGTTTCTCCCCTTTTTTATAAAAAACCGTATTCGGATACATAACAACGCCGTTGATACGCACAGTGCTCTGAAATTCGGGAATGATCAGTTCATCGCCTTCACACAATACCACATCATAATCTGAACCGGGATTCTTCAATGCGTTCTCCAACTCGATACCCACCGAATACCTGTCATCCTCAAACAGTGGATTCACCACAATCGAGTCGTTACCCAACTGTTGCGTAGCCATTCTCAGGGCCATGGATCGAACGAACCTGTCTTTTTCATTCATCCGCCGAAGCAAACGGGAACCCTCCGGATAAGCATCGGCCGTAAGGCCCCTGGCCCGTTTTATCAGATCGGACAGTCTTTCATTCTTCCTGACCAGGGTATAGGCTCCCTCAAAAACAACCTCGCCACGCACCGCGACTTTACGTTGCACCTGATAGGCCGGACTGCGCTTCACCACAATATCATCAAAAGGCTTCAACAGAAATCCACGCTCTCCATCGATGACCAGTCCGTCCCTGAGTGAAAAAGTGAATATCTCCGAGAGCACGCTGCTGGGTTCCATACCCTTGGGGTCTTTGATCCGCCGCGAAACATCCACCTGGACAGTCGAAGCGGATTCCAGCAAACCGCCTGCCTGAAGGATCAGGTCTTCCAGGGTTGTATTCTCAGCATAAGGATAACGGTTGGGCCGAGCCACCATACCGGATATGGTGAGGTATCCATTCTCTTGTATGTCATGGATACTTGATATGACCAGCACATCATTACGCTTTAACGGAACATCGGCATCCAAACTGTCCATTAACGCTTTGAGGTCGATGGGAATGACCTCTTTCGTGAAATCCTCGCGCTCACGGAACAGTTGGGCGCGGTTCAGGAAGGCGTCTCCCATCAAACCCTCCGCTTTCCCGATAAGCTGCTTGACCGTATGCAGCTTTTCCGATAATTCATACACCCCGGAACGGTAGACCGCGCCGCGAATCTCCACCCGGTTTTCGAAACGGTCGAGTATACCCTCTACCGTAACAATGTCGCCATCTTCCAGCTTAAAGGTTTCATAATTCGCCTCATCTACCGTATATATCTTGTATTCAGTGTCTTCCCCGCGGATAACACGCACCGACCGGGTATAGGCGTCGCCGGTAAAGCTCCCCGCATAGTTGAATAAAGAAGCCAGTGTCTCACCACGTTTGATTTCGTAGTACATATCCCGCTTCACTTTACCGGATATCTGTACGATCATCTCATAAGGCGGCACCAGAATAAGGTCGCCTTCCATCAGGCGAGCGTCGCCGGCCAGATTGCCATCCATGATCATATCGTACAGATCGAATACGGCTATACGTTTATTTTTCCTGATCAGGGCGATGTTGCGTAACGAACCGATATCGCTGATTCCTCCGGCGCAATAAACGGCATGGAGCAAGGAAGCGAAAGAGGAAAGCCGGTACGTACCCGGAACAACGACTTCACCCATGACATTGACCTGGATCGTCCGGATCTTTCCGAGTGTCAGTTTTATCTGCGAAGCGTCATTCTCCGGATCGACGCCTCCATATATCTTGCTTAACCTTTTACGTATATATTCATCCGCCTCCCTGACCGTCATTCCACTCAAATAAACAGGCCCTATGTTCTTAACCGTAATATCCCCCTCCGGAGTAATGGTATGACGCAATACCGCCTCGTTCATACCCCAAATGTGGACAATGATCTCATCGCCCGGCCCTAAACGATAATTCTCCGGAGTAGCCATATTCAGGTTCGGCTCAAAAGTAAGATTCTTGCCCTTAAAGATATTCTGGCCAAAGACCGGCTTGCCTCCCGAACCGCCTGCCGTTTTATCGGCAACAGGAACAATAACCCCCTCCATGAGATTATTCACCCTGTTATAGGTTCGATCCGCATTATCATCCGACAAAGGCTGGTCATCGATAAACAGGTTTTCTTCAAACCGTTTTTTTATTCTCTCCGCCTGCTCTTCAGTTACTCCATGAGCAGCTAATTCTTTAACCAGCTGCTCTTCTGTCTTCCCGGCTTCCTTCCCATCCTTAACATACTGTATGACGTATGAATCAGATACTTGCGCCACACCATCAACGCCGCAACAAATAAGCGTAATAATAACTAATAAGTGTTTATACATTCCATTGTTGTTTGTTTGCCATAAATAGAAACTACACATAGAAGCAGAATATGAATCAGACTCACTATAACCTCTTTGTGTTGCTCATTAAACGATCGTTTAATGAGCACGAAAATAAACCTTTTATTTATACCATACAAACTTTACGGCGATTATTTTTCAAAGTCGCCTGTATCTCCCTGCCAGCGGGCTTTTCCGGAGAGGCTTTGAGTATAGGAAACGGCTTTTCCGGAGAAGCTCCGGACCACCCAAAAAAGCTGCTCATTAAACGATCGTTTAATGAGCAGCCCTATTTCTTATCATTTTTTCTTACATTTGTTTCGCTGTTTCAACTGGAAATGAGTGGAGTTATATAATTCAACGTAATAATCTTATATTACGTTGAATTATGGAATAAATCCATTGAACTATGGGATTATTACGTTGATATACAGATGTGTTTACAATCCCCCCATATAAAAGGCGAATCGTTGGTTTCACCTTCATCAAACGCCCTGTTCATCGGGCATAAAGAGTGAAGGTAAAAAATCCTATGTAGAGAAATATACCTATAACTGTCCGTTTTCTACCAGCAATACGACCCGTTCGGTGAGTTTATCTTCTCCCAATGGGTTATATTCTTTCTTGAGGCTGGCGCCGAACAGGCCGGCGAATGCTTGATAGAAGCCCGCTTTGAATGGTCCTAAAAAAGCTTTAGCCAGTTCGTATGATGTCTGGTTGGCTTCTCTGTCTACTAACTTAATAAGGAGTTTGCCTTGCGAGAAAGAGAGTTTTTTCAGTTGAGCGGTATATTGTTCTTTTAGTCCTTTTTCCACTCGTTTGATGTGTTTTTCTTTTTCCCTTTTATTAGGTAGGGTTTCCAAGTATTCGTATGTTTCGATAATGGTGCGTTGCACTTCTTTGGCAATGGGTAATGTCCTTTTTACATTGCGAACCAGTCGGTCGTATTCCTTTCTTTCTTTCTCGTTCTTGAATTTCAATGGTTTGAAAATAAGCACTTCCCTTAGTTGCATACAGGGAATCGTATCACCTTCGTACACACACATCGAGACAAGGAAAATCTTTTCCTGCTGTTCGTTCTGTGCATAGCAGAGAGACGCCCCCGCGATGATGAACAAGTTAATAAGTAGGTTAAGCCTCTTAATCATGGGTACAAAA
>JAIRKY010000110.1 GCA_031259755.1 Mediterranea sp. (in: CFB group bacteria)
AATAAAATAACGTTTCGGGCTAATACGACAGAAATAAATTAAAATTAAATGCAAACAGGACAGAAAAATGCGGCGCAAACCGCGAGAGGTAAACTACGGGCCAGGCAATCCCTGCGGGACGCCAAAGGAAGGTTCGTGAAAGAAAGCCGGTCCGGCCGGATATTATCCAGCCGAAAACCAAGCCCGGAATCCAGCCTTATTATTACTACTACTAATAATAATCAAAATCAAGAGAAAGAGAAAACAGTAGTAGCAGCAGAAAAAGAAAAAAAAGAAAAAGAAGAAAAAAGAAGGCCTTTCGGTTGGCCTGTTAACCACAGATTACACGATTACACAGATTTTTATTATTTGAAACGCAGATTTACGCAGATTTACGCAGATTATTCTTCTCCGTGTTTAATAAATAATCTGCGGAAATCTGCGTTAATCCGCGTTTCAAACCGTTGATCCGCGTTTCAATAGAAAATCTGTGTAATCGCTGAAGAAATGGTCAAAATCGCAGCGATAAAATTATTATTGAATAAAATTTAAACAGGCTCTAAGGAAAGCATATACTGCTGAGAATTATGCCTGATGTACGGTTAACTGGGGGAATGGGAAGTTGATACCTTCAGCATTGAATGTAGCATATACTTCTTTATTCATATCAAAATAGACCTCCCAATAGTCTGAACCTTCAACCCATGCCCGTACTATTATATTAACGCTGCTGCTGTCTAACGCATGAAGAGCAATGAATGGCGCCGGATCAGGTAATAACCGGCTTTCTTTAGCTAATATTTTTTTAATGACGCTTTTAACTTTGTCATAGTCTTCGCCATAATCTACTCCGAATATCCATTCTACTCTACGTTTATCTACATTAAAATTCGTAACGACGCCGCTACTTAGCGAACCATTGGGGATATATTGCCTGATGTTATCCGAACCGTTCAGTATGGTATGGAATATTTGTATCTCCACTACCGTGCCGCTTATACCTTGTGCGGTAATGAAATCGCCGACTTTAAACGGTTTGAACAACAAGATGAGGATACCACCGGCAAAGTTAGATAGATTTCCACTTAACGCCATACCGACGGCTACACCGACCGATGCCAATAATGCCGCGAATGAAGTGGTTTGTATGCCTAATACGCCGATAATTGAAATAATGAGTAAAACGATTAGGATAACGTAAACCAAACTACTCACGAAAGACTGTACGGATGGATCAACGCCTCTCTTACGTAAAAGCCGTCTGACCACTTTGTTGATGAAACTGATAAGGATCTTACCGATGGCAAGAATAATAAGCGCCTTGATAATTGCGAGACCTAATGTGAATCCATATTCAATAAAAGACTTAATGACTGATTCTATTTGTAAACCTTCCATAAGAATAACTGTTTTAATGTATTAAAGTAACAATGAATAAAAACAAAAGTTCAACAGGTTTCGCAAATGATGCTATCTTTGTAGCTTATGAATGTAATTTCCATTTATGAAAGAAAAATCGTTGAAAGATAGGGCGCTTGTCCGTACATCTTGGGTGAGTACTGTAGGTAATGCGCTATTATCTTTAGCTAAGATCATTGTTGGAATACTTTCCGGAAGTTTGGCCGTAATAAGTGACGGGATTTATTCGGCTATAGACGTAATCATCTCTATTGTAATGATCTTTACGGCTCGTATCATGAGCAGGCCGCCGAGTCCGCAATATGCTTATGGGTATGAAAAGGCCGAAGGGATCGCGACTAAGGTGCTTTCTCTGGTCATTTTCTACGCGGGAATCCAAATGTTAATCTCTTCCGTGCAAAGCCTTTTCTCCTCTGAAGCCAAAGAATTACCGGACGTTATCGCTATTTATGTCACCGCCTTTTCTATTATTGGAAAATCAGGCTTATCGTTTTATCAATACCGTCAAGGTAAACGGATAAACAGTTCCCTTCTGATAGCTAATGCGAAGAACATGCAGAATGATGTGGTCATTTCCGTGGGGGTGCTCGCGGGGCTTTTCTTTACTTTTGTCCTGAAACTGCCTGTTCTCGACACGATAACGGGGTTTATCATTAGTTTGTTTATCATAAAGACTTCTATCGGTATTTTTATGGATTCCAATACTGATTTGATGGATGGCGTTAAAGATGTTTCTGTTTATAATAAAATATTTGAAGCTGTAGAGAAAATACCGGGCGCAAGCAATCCGCATCGCGTCCGTTCAAGGCAGATTGGCAATATGTATATGATCGCCCTGGATATTGAAGCTGATGGCGGTATCTCTTTAAACGAAGCCCATAATATAGCTGAAGCGGTGGAAAACAGCATTAAAAGAACCGTTGAAAATGTATATGATATTGTCGTTCATGTCGAACCGATAGGCACGCATCGTTCCGGAGAGAAATTTGGTGTTAATGAAAAAATAATAGAATAGTATGACCATACAACAATTAGAATATATTCTGGCCGTCGATAAACACCGGCATTTTGCAAAAGCGGCAGAGTGTTGCGGAGTGACCCAACCCACGCTAAGCGTAATGATCCAGAAATTGGAAGATGAGCTTGGCGTGAAGCTATTCGATCGTCATGTGCAACCCGTAGCTCCAACTGAGATCGGGAAAAAGATCATTCGGCAGGCGCTCCTTATACAAACGCAAGTTGTCCAGATCAAGGAAATTATAAGAGAAGAAATTCAATCGTACAGTGGAACATTCCGTTTAGGAGTGTTACCTACGATCGCTCCTTATTTGTTGCCCCGTTTTTTTCCCCAGTTAGTAGAAAAGTACCCGGAAATGGACTTACAGGTTTATGAACGGAAGACTCATGAAATTAAAGTTGATTTACATACAGGAGCCCTGGATGCCGCTATATGGGCGAATGAACCGGAAGAAGATTGGATCTTAGGAGATATATTGTTTTATGAAGAGTTTTATGGATATGTATCATCCGGCGAGAAAGTCTATAAGAATGAAATTATTCGTTCCAGTGAGATCACCGGCGAGCATCTGTGGTTACTCGATGAGGGGCATTGTTTCCGTGATCAGTTGTTGCGGTTCTGCCGGTTGGAGGCAGTCAAGCTAAACCAGATGTCTTACCGGCTGGGAAGCTTGGAAACTTTTATGCGTATGGTAGAGAGTGGACAGGGAATTACTTTTATTCCGGAACTGGCTGTTTTCCAGCTTTGCGAAAAGCAAAAAGAGTTGGTACGTCCTTTTGCTATTCCACGTCCTACCCGTCCTATCGTTTTGGTCAGACACAAGAACTTTATCCGAAATATATTGTTAGAACTTTTAATAAAAGAAATAAAAACGGCTGTACCTGAACACATGTTGTCTTTGAAGCCGATTCAAAGTTTAGTATAAGCGCAAGTTAAAATTCAGATCCTTTGCTGAACTACTTATATTTATATTCATACAAATACAAAAAAAAGGATGTGTCGCGCGACACACCCTCACTTTATATCTTTCTCCGGAATTAATTCTTAAAGAAATCTTGTACCTTATTATTAGGAACCATCTGTTCATCAAAGATGTAAGCCCCTGTTTTCGGTGACTTTACCATTTTGATAACTTTAGTATAAGAACGGCCTTCTCTCGTGCCATCTTGCAAACTTGCTACTGTTTTCTTTGCCATGAGTTATATGCTTATTTAATTTCTTTATGTACTGTCACTCTTTTCAGGATCGGATTGTATTTTTTCAATTCAATTCTTCCCGTAGTGTTCTTTCTGTTTTTAGTCGTGATATAACGGGAAGTTCCCGGCATGCCGCTATCTTTATGCTCTGTACATTCAAGAATAACTTGAACTCTATTACCTTTTGCTTTCTTTGCCATAAGTTAGTTCCTCTTTCTTTAGTGTTTAGCCTATTACTTTAATACATTTCCAATCACAGTAGCCTTTCTTAACGGCATCGTTTAAAGCTGCGTCAAGGCCTTTTTTATTGATGGTACGTAGCCCTGAAGCGCAAATGCGCAGGCTGATCCAACAGTCTTGTTCTACATAGTAGAATTTCTTTCTAAACAAGTTCACATCAAAAGTTCTCTTTGTTCTCCTTCTTGAGTGCGAAACATTGTTGCCAACCATGGCTTTCTTTCCGGTAATCTGACAAATTTTCGACATTTCTATCTTGTTTTTATAGTTTTTATCTATGTATACTTCAAACAAAGCGCAAAGTAAGAGCTTTTGTTGTTACAAAACAAATAATTTAAGAACTAATTCACTGTGTATTCTCTATTTTATGAGTTTCAGCAGTAGATTCAGCGCTTCATGAACCGTGTTTTCTATATTTGCGGCTCTTCCCCTATCCTCTTCCAGTTTCAGTGTAATGAGTTCGTTCTTAAATGCAGCTGCTATCCAAATCGTACCTGCAGGCTTGGCTGGCGTTCCACCGCCCGGGCCTGCAATACCGGATGTCGCTACGGCGCACGTTGTTTTTAGCATACTCATCGCACCTTTCGCCATTTCGATTACCGTTTCACGGCTAACAGCTCCATATTGTTCCAGCGTATCCGGAGAAACCTTGAGCAGAGTTGTTTTGACCGCATTGTCGTAAGCAATTATGCTACCTTTATAATATTCGGAACTTCCGGAAATGGAAGTGATCCGCGCCGCAATATTCCCCCCGGTACAGCTTTCAGCCGTGGAAAGAGTTAAATTCTTCTCTTTAAGAATATGTCCAATGGTTTCTTCGATCTTCAAATCCATCTAATTTTGCCGCGCTCCTAATAAAAGATGTACCCGGTAAATTTAACTATTCTTTTTGTAACTGATGACCGCCCATGCATTGAAAAATACGGCAAAGCCGATTAGTGCCGAAAGTTGGGCCTGCAAGTCAGAGTATCCACCACCTTTAAGGTACACTGTCCGCAGGACTTCTATCATATATTTCAGTGGATTGAATATCGTAATGATCTGCGCCCATTCCGGCATACTCGCTATCGGGGTGAACAATCCGCTCATCAGCATAAGGATAGTCAAATAGAAGAACATGACGAACATGGCCTGCTGCATGGTTGCCGAGTAGTTCGATATAACCAATCCGAATCCGGAAACCGTTAGGATAAAGATAGCGGCATGGCTATAAATAACGATAAAACGCCCTATGGGCAGGATACCGTAAAAGAACCAGGCCAAGCCAAAACAAAGGGTCAGCACAACAAAGCCCATCGTCCAATATGGCAACAATTTGGCAAGGATGAATGTAAACCGGCTCACCGGGGTTACATTGATTTGCTCCATGGTTCCTTTCTCTTTCTCACTCACCACATTCAACGCGGGTAGGAAACCGCAAAGCAATGTCAGTAACATCACCACCAGGGCGGGGACGATAAACAATTTATAGTTCAGGTTCGGATTAAACCGCATCTGTTCCGACAGGTTCACTGTTGGTACACTTACACAATCGGAACTGCGGGGGACTTCCCTTCGCAGTTCCATTCCATACTCACGAATGATGGCCGAGAGATACGCGCTTCCCAGGCTTCCTTTTGTTCCATTGACGGTATTGACCGTTAGCAAGATACGGCCCACCTCTCCCCGCACCAGATCGCGTTCAAAGCGGGGTGCGATCTCCATGATCACATCCGCCGTTCCTCTTTCGACCGATTTCATGGCTTCATCATACGAAGCGGAACTCCCGTTCAATCTGAAGTAGCCGGATGCTGCAATCTTCCGTACCAACCGTTCCGACCAGGGTGAATGATCGTTATCGACTATATTCAGATATACGTTCTTCACTTCCATCGTTCCCGCCCAAGGCAAGAGTATCATCATGAAAACAGGAAAGATGAAGATCATCCTCGGCAAAAATGCGTTACGGAATAGTTGTTTAAACTCTTTTTCTATCAAGAACTTTAGCATAACTACTCATTCCAATCTATTTTTAAACTTTTTAAGGCTGACACTTATCAACGCCACAGCCATAATCGCCAATACAGCAACCGGCTTGCCAACCAGCGTAATATCCACCCCTTGTATCATGATACGTTTGACCAGGTCGATGTACCACCGGGCCGGGATGAGGCCGGATATCCACTGTAAAACGGCAGGCATGCTCTCAATCGGAAATATCATTCCCGAAAGCAATACGGTCGGCATCATCAGTATCAGTCCCGAACAAAGCATGGCGGCCACCTGTGTTTGGACGATAGACGAGATTAATACACCCAACGCCAATGCCACAAATATAAACAGCAAAGAGACCACGATCAGCCAGAATAAACTGCCGGCTATGGGTACATCCAGCACAAAAACGGATAGCCACAGGATCGTCGCCAGGTTTACAGCCGAAAGCGCAAAGTAAGGAACGACCTTCGACAGGATCACAAATATCGGCCGGACAGGCGATACCAGAAGGATCTCCATTGTGCCCATCTCCTTTTCACGGACAATGGATATGGAGGTCATCATGGCGCATATCAGCATCATGATAAGACCCATTACACCCGGCACAAAGTTATACGCACTCTTCATCTGCGGATTATAGAGTAGTTTTATATCCACGTCGATCCCTCCGGAATCCTTTTGCGCGCCCAACAAATGTCCTTCTTTCTGTTCCGTTTGTATCGCGTCGCGAATCGTTTGCGCCGCATAGTTCGTTTGCAGCGTAGCCATATTGGGATCGGTCGCGTCGCTCGTCAACCGTATCTCCGCCTCTCCGGTATAGAGATGTCCGGCAAAACGTTCGCTGAAAACCACGGCCATATCTATCTTGTTCAGCCGGAACAGTTCGTCCATCT
>JAIRKY010000107.1 GCA_031259755.1 Mediterranea sp. (in: CFB group bacteria)
CGCCCAACGCAAAAATCGGAGAGACCAACGCAAAATTTGAAAGCCACCTGCAAAATCTATGATTCGTTTTATTCTCATCATATCTCGACGTAATAATCTCATAACTCAACGTAATAATTCAATAACTCAACGACTTATTTGAATATTACGTCGAACTCACGTTAGGTTATACCCAATGGCGTAACTTTGAGAATACCATTGATAAGGCGAAAGAAGTCTGCCAGAATGTAGATGAGAGTGTCAATTTTGCAATACCAGCAAACTTTCCGGCCCCATGTTGAAGACTAAGTCGATGATGCTTAGATTGGGAAGAAAGCCATGACGGGCTTCAAATACTTGGTAATAGGGAACAGCCCTGAATTTTGGATCTTCTTGTGCGATATTCCTTTTGGGATGGATGATCTCCCGGAAGTCGTGTTCGCTATCGGCAAACTCCGTTTGATAGGTCGAGGTATATTTTACGTTCGGGGTTATGTCTATCCATTCACAGATCAGTTTTCGTAATTCTTCGTTGAAATCGAATAAATACGTGTACTTCTTTTCGTAGAAAGGGGCAAGGTCGTCTTTATAATATTCAAAGAAAGGCGTATGGTTATAAGCTGATTCTATGGCGTTCCAATGCAAGTGTCGCCAGTTGCCGTGATCAGATAGTTGAATGTCTTTCATCTGACATTTTAACGATTCCGGTTTTACGGTGGGTATGGAAAGTGGCAGGATGCCTCCGGGGCCTGCGATATTGCAGCGGTTCCGGTAAGTCTGCTTCATGTAGTGGTCATATCGCTCAATATATATTGTATCGTAGGCTAACAGTTTACTGTAATACGCTATCGGCGCCAGATAGGCCGAACTGAGGTATACTGTTTCCATTTGAGTTTATAGTTTGAAGTTTAGAAGTTAGAGGTTTGAATTTATAGTTTGGAGTTTCCACATGGAAACCTGACCGCCTCGCCTCGGGGTTACCGTGCCGGACGGAAGAAGCGTTCCCAACGATAGCCGTTAAATAATTCCGTAGAAGTTTCCTTGGAAAACCAGATGAAGGAAGCCTTGCCAATGATGTGATCGTGCGGAACAAAACCGAATAAACGGGAATCTGCGAGGTTTATCGAGTTGTTGGATGCCATCCAGTAATAATCCTTCGTAAAGATACACGCTATGACCGGCTCTCCGTTGATGTACAGGCTGTCGTTTTTGACGTCTGCTTCGATTCTTTCATGGAGTACCAAGGTATTTCGGTATAAAGTCGCGTTCCATGGATGTATCTCCACCCTTTTTCCTTTCGCCGGTATGGTGATTGTCCGGAAACACTCTTCTGATGTGCCTTGTTGAGGTTGTATCCAGCTTATGTCCGTTGTGGCTTGTTCCAGCAGATACATTTCGTACCGGCTGAAGTTGCGTACGTTTTCCTGTTCATTCTGTCCCATCAGTTCGTTTTTCGTTAACCCAAGGGTACGTAGTAGCGATTCCATCGTCTGTTCCTTTTCTTTCGGATAGGTGTAGAGCCTTTTGCGATCAGGCCCCACTTTTTCGATGGATGCTGTAGGATTGTAGAGTGAGTCGAGTAGTAACTCTTCTCCCGGAACGGCTATGCAGCGGCTGATGAACACTTCCCGTTTGTCAATCGCCGGTTGTGATCGGTCGGCAGGATTATTGAATACTACAATATCGCCCGATTTTACCGGCCGGCTGTTCCAACGGTGATAGGATAAGAGTGACATACAGGGAACCCTTAGTCCGTAGCTCCATTTGTTTACAATGATGCGGTCGCCTTGATAGAGTGAGTTTTCCATGCCCGATGATGGAATGCTGTAGGACGTAAATACAAAACCGCGGAGCAATAGTACGGCGACTACCGCTCCGGTAAGTACGATGATCCATTTTCCCCCTTTCATCGGTATGGTTGTTCGTTTACCGGATCAGTGTATCCACTTGAAGACACGATTCCATCGTATCTTTCCGTCAAACCAGCCACGGTCTTTATCCAGTGAAAGCCATACCATGATCGGTTTGCCCACCACATGGTCTTCCGGTACAAATCCCCAGTAGCGTGAGTCGAGCGAATTATGGCGGTTGTCACCCATCATCCAGTAGTAATCCATCTTGAATGTATAGCTGTCTGTCTTTTGTCCATTGATGTAGATACCCTCTTCTTTTTCTTCCAGCGTATTTCTTTCGTACGCCCGGATGCAGCGTTCGTATATCGGGAGATTGTCTTTCGTCAGTGTAATGGTGGCGCCTTTGGCAGGAATCCAGATCGGGCCGTAATTGTCTCTGTTCCATTTGGTGTGCCTTTTCAACGGGTATATTTCTCCTATGGCTTCTTCTTCCGGTTCCATAACGATCTTACTGATCAGCGCCTTATTTGCGGAAAGCGTTTCCACCATTTTCCGGGTTAGCGGTAGATAATAAACCGGATTCGATTCTCCTCTTCCGGTAAACATGTTCCGGTCATCAAGACTGATGCCTAATTCGCGGAAATACTTTTCGGGAATATAGCCTCCGGTGGTTTGAACCAAATAATTGAATTGAAGCCCTTCCGGATTTTCAATCGCAGCGTTATTCACATATACTTGTCCGTTTACAATCTTCAACGAATCTCCCGGCAGGCCCACACAACGTTTTACGTAGTTTTCCCTGCGGTCGACCGGGCGGGTTACCACTTTACCATATACTTTAGGGTTGTTGAGGATGAGTTTTCTTCCCGCGTTATAGTACAGGTCAAGAATGATGTCCTGCTGTTCACGGGACAGGTTATTCATGTTCACCTCGTTAGGATACAATCTCCGGCCTTCCCTCATCGCCAACAGGTAAAAGTCCATTTGCTGTTGGTTCAATGCAACGGTATCTCCGGCGGGGAAGTTGAATACTACAATATCATTGAGTTTTATTTTTCCTAATCCCTTGACTCTTTTGTAAGGCCACTGTGGGTATTCGATGTAGGATCTGGTGTTCAGGATCGACAACGTATGTTGAGCTAACGGCATGAATAACGGCGTGTTAGGTACACGCGGCCCATAGCTGGCTTTACTTACATAGAGGAAATCGCCTACCAGCAGTGATTTCTCTAAAGAAGACGATGGAATCTGATAATTCTGGAACAGATAGATGTTCACAAAATAAAGCGCTATCAATGAAAATACAATGGCATCCACCCAACTCATAATACTTTTTAGCGTTGGATTCGTCGATTTCTTCCAGAATGTCCAAGGCACTATTCTGGTAATGTAAACATCAAAGATGAACGGAACCACGATCAGTCCCAACCAACTTTTTACCCAGATGAGGAATAGCAGATACAGGGCCATTACGAGACCCATCCTGATCCATTGACGGCTTGTCGCTTTCTTTATATCCATATTATTATTCTATTTATTATTTAAAAAGGGGAATAAATCACTCATTCCGAGAAAACCGTGCTTATCTGCGATAAATTCCGCAGCCAACACAGCTCCTAAAACAAATCCGTCCCGGTTCTTGGCATCGTGTGTGATAGAGATCGTATCGGCGGAAGATCCGTATTGAATGGTGTGAAGGCCAACAACCTCTCCCTCACGGATGGATACGATCGGCAACTCTTTCGCATCGTGCGCTTCACCTTTTACCCATTTCTCTTTCCGGTCGATATTTTCCAGCACGCCTTCGGCTAAGGTTATAGCCGTACCGCTTGGCGCATCCATCTTGTGTATGTGGTGCGTTTCGCTCATCGTAACATTGTATTCGGGGAATTGGTTCATGATCTTTGCCAGATAGTTATTTAATGCAGAAAAGATCGCCACGCCAAGACTGAAGTTGGATGCCCAGAAAAGTGTCTTTCCGTCTTTGGCGCACATTTCCTTGATCTCATCCCCATGTTCTTCCATCCATCCGGTGCTTCCTGAAACCAGTTTAACACCCGCATGGAATGTTTTTATATAATTGTTATAGGCTGCTTTCGGATTTGTAAACTCAATCGCGACGTCTGCCGAGCGGAAATCTTCCGACTTAAAGTCTTCCTGGTTGTGAATATCAATGATGGAGACAATCTCATGTCCGCGGCTGCGGGCAAGTTTTTCAATCTCTTTGCCCATTCTGCCGTAACCGATTAATGCAATTTTCATGTCTTATGTAATTTAATTAGCGCAAAGATAGATATTTTGACTGTGAAGTTATTATTTTTGCCCCACATTAATAATCCATTTAACAACGCAACAAAATGGAGCGATTGCTACATTATACATGGAAATATAAAATATATCCGCTTGCCGGATTGAAGACCACAACCAATCTGCCTGTCGAGGTCATTGATCCCGGATTGCTCAATCGCGACGCCGGCCCGGACTTTTTCAATGCCAAAGTAAAGATCGGCGGCATCCTTTGGGTGGGCAATATCGAAATACACAGTCAGTCATCCGACTGGAAGCGTCACGGCCACCATAAAGATAGATCTTACGATTCCGTTATTCTTCATCTTGCCGATCGCATAGACGAGGAAGTGTACCGTACCGACGGGAACCCGATCCCTCAGGTGCAATTCAGTTGCCCTGAAAGTGTACGCACCCGGTACGAAGAACTAAAACTGGCGGATATGCGTCCGCGTTGTTACGCATTGCTTCCTTCATTATCTACCTTGATGGTTCATTCCTGGTTCACCGCCCTGCAAATTGAGCGGCTCGAACAGAAGACGAATCAGATCATAAGTCGGTTAGGACAGCATAATAATCACTGGGAAGATGTGTTTTTTATCACTCTCTCACGGAATTTTGGTTTCGGGCTGAATGGTGATGCCTTTGAAGCCTGGGGAAATCTGTTGTCATTGCGGGCTGTAGATAGGCATCGTGATCAGTTGGAGCAAGTGGAAGCTATATTTTTCGGACAGGCCGGTTTGCTGGAAGAAGAGTTGTCTGATCCTTATTATGTAATGCTGCAAAAGGAGTACCGTTACTTACGGCATAAATTCGGGTTACGGCAAATGGATCCTGCGCGCTGGAAATTTCTAAGGTTACGTCCCGAGAATTTTCCTCCTGTGCGACTGGCGCAACTTGCCTGTCTTTATCATCAGGCGGGGGGCTTGCTTTCACAAATGATAGCATCCGAAAGTCTGGAAGATGTCAAAGCGCTTCTTTCTGTGGGTACGTCCGAGTACTGGGAGACGCATTATAACTTTTCCGGAACCTCTCCCCACAAGGTGAAAGTGTTGGGTAAGGGAGCGCAGGATCTGATTGTGATCAATACGGTTGTTCCTTTTCTGTATGCTTACGGTTTACACAAATCCGATGAACGGTTATGTATGCGCGCTTCGGTTTTTTTAGAAGAAACGGCTGCCGAAAACAATTTTATTACCCGTTTTTGGGATGGCGCGGGGTTGCCGGTCAGGACAGCCGCCGATTCTCAGGCGTTGATACAACTCCAAAAAGAATATTGCGACCTGAAGAAATGTCTGTATTGCAGGTTTGGATATGAATATCTTCGCAGCCAATAATTCTTTAGATAACCAAACAGATAGCTACGTAAGAACTGCTATATTTGTATCCATATCACCTTATTTATTCATACACTAATATGACACTATTATGAAAGGTAAAAGAGCGGCGCTTTCTTTTCTGTTTTTTGCCTTATGGGCAGGAGTATCCGTGTTCTCTTATGGAAAAGCTTGTCTGCCGACGAATAAGGCGGAGGCGATAGAACAATCTATCGGAGAAGATTTTAAGTCTTTTTTGGGTAAGTTCACCACAAGCGCGGCTTTTCAGTACTCCCGTATTAAGTTCCCATTGGAAACGCCCATTACGTTGACTACTGACAATGGCGATGAGAAAACGTATCCTTTCACGAAAGAAAGATGGCCCTTACTCAATGCCGAAAACTTCGGAGTAGAACGGACAGTTCAGGAAGAAGGCGTCGTTTATACTGCCCATTATGTGATTGATGAGGCTGATCATAAAGAGTATGAAGCCGGATATGAAGAATCGGAACTTGACCTGCGCGTTGTTTTTAAACGGATAGGTGGTAAATGGTATGTAACCGACTGCTACAATGCCTGGTATAGTTTTGACCTGCCTGTCGAAGAATTTGCAGATACGGTTAACCAGGTGCAGGAAGAGAATAAGATATTCAAAGAAGAACATCCGTAGATTCTGTTTGTAGCAACGGTTATTCCATGCCGTAAACGTCCTTTCGCAGGATCTTTGCAAATTTCTTTGCTCCTACGTCGCTCGTTAAATGATTCCCGTCAAAGAAGTCATCTTCCACAAAACGGTTATCGTTGGAATAATTGTACCAGCGTACATTTTCCCATTTGTCGGCAACGTCTTTAATTGCGGTGCACATCTGTCGCAACTGTTCTTTATCCATAAGATTATAATAGTCCTTGTAAAAAGGAGGAATTACAACGTGTAGCATAACGCCTTTGTCATGGCATAGTTTCGCGACATCATTCATTTGTTGGATATTGAAGCGATAGATTTCATCGGCTTTTTTATCTTTTAATCGCGTGTGTAGGTTGATATTTCTAGGTATACTGTTAAGCCATTTATTCTTATCTTTTTTTTCTCGGACAGTTTGCAGGTATAATCCAAGCCTAATGTATCACAATACATTGTCTTTTTGCGTCTGAGGTAATATTTTAAACATTTCCTTAAAGATGAGCGTCCGCAAGAAAGAATTTCACTCTGGTATAGTATGTTATTGTCAACGTGTATATCCATATAAATGTTATAATAGATTATATCCTCATCATCCTTTTCATATTCTTCCCATAGCGTTTGGTACGCAATGCCCCAGATGACACTCTTCAGGTTGGGCAGATAGTCCATATACTTTTCGAGTTGTGCTTTATTATAGCGAGGCCATTGTCTTGCGATAGCGAGATTATAGGCGCTGTCGGGTAAGTAAGCAGGATCAATGCCGTAACATGCAACCGAACTACCTATGATTATATGTTTCATTCCGCCGCCCTTTTCTTCCATTAAATATCGCTTATAGCTGAACGGATTGGGGATTTGTCGCACTGAGTACTCAAAAGCAATGCCAAATAAAAATAGAAACAACGAAAACAGACCGCTATACTTTAAAAAATTCTTCATAATGGTTAGAATTGAAAATAAATAAATTCTTCCTGACGTCCGGCAAACAAGATTGTAAATATAAATAAGACATAATAAGTTCCCCAGCGTACCGCACGGAAACGGAATATCCCTTTAGCCTCCAGTTGAAGACCAAACTGTTTCTCGCGTTGCAGCCATTCTACAATTAATACGATAAGAATGAAAATCAGGGCTTTCTCTCCGTATCTGCTATAGAGGGTATTGGGATGAAAGTCTACAACTATGCAAGACAAATAATCCCATGCCTGGTGAATAGTTTCGGCCCGGAAGATGATCCAGCCGATAACAACGAGCAGGAAAGTCGTCAACATTTGGCAGGCTTCTTTCA
>JAIRKY010000007.1 GCA_031259755.1 Mediterranea sp. (in: CFB group bacteria)
CAGCCGTCTCTTTTTGATTAGGGGGCTTGGATAACGAAAAAGAATACTCGACTACTGAATAACTGCTGTCGAGCTATACCTTTTTTGTCTTTACCATGTTTTATCGGACAGCAATAAAACAGAATAAAATGAGAAAATCAAAACATTTTCTTTTATTGTTTTTGTTATCTATATCTGAATATATCGCATACAATGGAGAATACATTTAATTTTAGCGTTACATATTTTTATTGAATATAATTTCTTTCTTAATTAGCAAAACAGAACTCATTTACATCCCACTAATGAGCAATATAAATACATAAAAATAAGATTTCAGTTCTACAAACAGACGATTCGGGGAAAATGAGTTTGATGTAACAAGGACGTGCAAACGATTGCATAGTTGGATATGCAGATTTACCAAAAGAGTCGTTAAACGCATTATAAGGATAATATATATTTGCTAATAAAAGGAACCGGCATTAGATCGTGTTTCAATTATAAAGAGATAGAAACAATCATATTGTTAACTTTAATTTTTTAGATGCATGAAACAAATTAATTTTAGAATCTGTCGAATGATTCTACCCTTTTTAACAGGGATGTTCTTGTCGTTAGGCGTTTACGCCCAACAGATCACTGTAAAAGGGCATGTAAAGGACTCAACAGGGGAACCTGTGATCGGGGCCAATGTTCTACTGAAAGGTACCAGTACGGGTACTATTACTGACTTTGACGGTAATTTTACACTCAATGTAAACAAAGGGGAGACACTCCTGATTTCTTTTATTGGTTACACAGAATTGTCAGTTGTTGTGAATGATCCTACAATTAACGCAACGTTAGTGGAAGATTCCGAATTGTTGGATGATATTGTAGTTATTGGTTATGCTGTAGGTAGTAAAAGAACAGTTTCCGGCGCTATTCAACGTGTAGGCCGGGAAGAAATGAATGCAGGGGTAGTTGTAAACCCTTTGCAAGCTATTAAAGGTAAGGTAGCAGGTGTGAATATCCAGAAGACGGGTGGCGACCCAACAGCTTCACCCGCTATTCGTGTACGTGGTACGACTTCTCTTACCGGCGGGAATGATCCTTTGGTAATTATCGACGGCGTCTTTGGTGATCTGGCTATGTTAAATGCTATTTCTCCATCTGATATTGAGAGTTTTACGGTATTAAAAGATGCTTCGGAAACTGCTCAGTATGGTTCTCGCGGCGCATCCGGCGTGCTTGTAGTAACTACTATCAAAGGTAAAATGGGGATAAAAAGCTTAAGCTACGATGGTAGTTTTGGCGTTGAGACTATTTACAAGAATCTCGATATGCTGAATGCTGCACAGTATAAAGCGGTAGCAGCGGAAAGAGGCCTTACGATCTTGGATAAAGGATATGATACAAGTTTTATCGAAGAAATGCAACGTATTGGCTACACTCAAAATCATCGCGTGTCACTCTCCAGTGGTAATGAAGATTCTAACTACCGTGCTTCTATTGGTATGATTGACCAACAAGGTATTATTAAAAATAATAATATGAAGAACTTTACGGCAAAGTTGGATGCGGTTCAAACCATGTTCAATAATAAAGTAAAGGTAGAGTTTGGTATGTTTGGGTCAATGAAGAAGAGCAGATATATAAATGACTATCAAAAAACATTCTATTCTGCAGCTTCATACAATCCAACTTTCCCAAACTTCATAAATCCGGATACCGGCGAATGGGATGAGAACGCCGATGCAAATGAGGTGCAAAATCCGTTAGGCCGACTGGATATTGACGACCGTGAAGTTAATTCATTTATAAATACGAATGCACGTATCACATGGACCATTATTGACGGACTGAAATTGAGCGCTTTTGGTTCCTATACTTATAATGTAAAGGAAAACAAAAAGTACACTCCAATGACTATTAAGGCAGGACAGAGTAATCGTGGCGAAGCTGTAAGAAACGATAATAAATCTGAGGCTATCATGGGTAATATGATGCTGAATTATAACAAAGCAATAGACAAACATTATTTTGATTTGCTGGCTTTAGCAGAAGTTCAGAAGAATATCTATACAGGCTTCGGCTCTACTGTACGTGGATTCTCCACAGATGCTTTTGGCTATAACAACTTGAAAGCCGGCGCTGTATGGAAATGGGGAGATAGTACTTCGTATGCAAATGACAATAAACTGTCATCGTTCATGGGACGTTTCAACTATGTATATGATGATAAATATATTGCTACTGTGAATTTGCGTACTGATGGTTCTTCTAAAGTAGGAGCCAACAATAAATGGGCATTCTTTCCTTCCGCCTCCTTAGCGTGGGTAGTAAGTAATGAAGCTTTTATGAAAGACATTGAGCCGATCAGCCAATTGAAGTTAAGAGCAGGATACGGACTTTCCGGTAATCAGGATGCTATTAGTTCATATAACTCTCTTTCCCTGATGGGGCCTAATGGTATTACTACCGTCGATGGAGTTCCTTATGTGACTATGGGTATTGAACGCAACTATAATCCGGACCTGAAATGGGAAGTAAAGAAAACTTTTGATATTGGTTTTGATTTGGGTTTGTTTGACGATCGTTTGACGGTGGTGTTTGACTACTATAACTCTAAAACAACCGATTTGCTCTACAACTATGACGTAAAAGTTCCTCCTTTTACATATCCTACACTGTTGGCTAACATGGGGGCAATGAGAAATACCGGCGTGGAATTAGCTATAGGCGTTACTCCATTGAAGACCAGGGATATGGAACTGAATATCAATGTAAATGGCGCTTATCAGAAGAATAAACTCCTTTCGTTGAATGGAACATATATGGGGCAAGAAATGACAGCTAAGGAATATATGAATCTTGGCGGTATGAATGGCGCCGGTTTCATTGGCGGATATAATCAAGTGATCTATCAAATGGTCGGGCAACCGGTTGGTGTATTCTATTTGCCTAAATCAAATGGTTTGATTGATAACGGCTTCGGTGACTATACCTATAATATTCTGGATATTGACGACATAGCAGGTGTTGACCTGGCTGATGGAAAAGACAGGTATATTGCCGGACAAGCTATGCCAAAAGTTCTTTTAGGAGCTAATATAGGTTTCCGTTACAAGCGATTTGATCTTCAGGTTCAGATGAATGGCGCTTTTGGACATAAGATATATAATGGAACATCACTCTCATACATGAATATGAACCAGTTCCCAACATATAATGTAATGGCGGATGCACCGGCTAAAAACATTAAAGATCAAACCGTAACTGATTATTGGTTGGAAAATGGTGATTATTTACATTTTGACTATGTCACATTAGGTTGGAATATAAATATGGATAGAATGAAGTATATCAATACTATGCGTTTAACATTCTCGGTTAATAATATTGCGACCATAACCAACTATTCCGGTTTATCGCCTATGATTAACAGCACAACTGTAGGAGGTGACTTGGGTGTGGACGACAAACGTTTCTATCCATTATCACGTACATTCTCATTAGGACTTAGTGTTAACTTTTAATTGATTATTATTATGAATAAGAATATCATATATGGATTGCTGATTGCAGCAGTTTCATTACTGACGTTTTCTTCCTGTAATTCTTTCCTGGAAGAACATCCCAGAGATCAGATCTCTGAAGAAGAGGCAGGTAAAAGCCCTATGTTGGTTTATCTGACTTATGTGGCTTCCTTATATACTCAAGTCGGCGCTAACGGTGGCGGCAATGGCTTGCAAGGTACGGACCGCGGACTTTACGACCTCAATACATTTACTACAGATGAGGCTATGCTTCCTACCCGCGGCGGTGACTGGGATGACGGTGGCTTGTGGAGAGGAATATTCAAACATGAGTGGGGAACAAAGAACGATCTGGTAAAAAGTTCTTGGGATTATTTATACAGGGTGATTGCCTTAGCCAATCAGTCATTAGATAAATTAAACGAATTGTATGAAGGTGATCCGGAAAGCGCTGTATATCCTGGCTATATTGCAGAGGTAAGATCATTCCGCGCCATGTATTATTATTATTTACTGGATATGTTTGCCCGTGTTCCGTTGGTAACATCATCGAGTATGGCTATGGAAGATGTGGTGCAGTCGGAGCGCAGTGCGGTTTTTAACTTTGTACGGACAGAGTTGGAAGAATCTGTAGGGTCTTTAAATGACGCACATAGTAATTTGCCCGGACCATATTACGGTCGTATAACAAAGCCTGTCGGATATTTTCTACTTGCTAAACTGGCTCTGAATTCGGAAGTTTATACGGATGACAATTGGACGGATGTCAATCGTCCCGATGGAAAGGATATCAAATTCACAGTAGATGACACAGAGATGAATGCATGGCGGGCAACTGTGGCATATTGTGAAAAGATTACTGCGTTGGGATATACACTCGCTTCGGATTTCGCTTCAAACTTTTCTTTGAAGAATGAAAGTTCTGTAGAGAATATCTTTACTATTCCGATGGATGCTACGGCCTATACCAATGAGTTTTATAATCTGATCCGTTCACGCCACTACAATCATGGTAATGCTTACGGACAAGGAGGATGGAATGGTGCGTCGGCAACAAAAGAAGCGTTGGATGCATTTGGCTATGGAATGGCTTCTGTAGATCCTCGTTTCGATATTACTTATTACGCAGGTAAGGTAGAAGGCCCTAATGGATATATCAAAATGGATGATGGTTTGGATTTGGAGTACCTGCCTTCGGAAATCGCATTAGACCTGAGTGGTAAGCCCGCAGAGAAAACCGCTGGAGCTCGTATGAAGAAATATGAGTTGGATGCATCTGCAACGAACGATGGTAAGCTGCAAAGCAATGATATCGTTCTGTTCCGTTATGCTGACGCGCTTTTAATGATGAGTGAAGCCAAAGTTAGAAATGGCGAGAACGGTGATGCTGAACTACAGGCAGTACGTGGCCGCGTTGGATTGAATGACAGTATGACTGCTACATTGGACAACTTATTGGAAGAACGTCTGCGTGAATTTGCATGGGAAGGGCTTCGTCGACAGGATTTGGTTCGTTTTGGTAAGTTCACCAGAACCTATACCGATCGTCCTCAACTAACAAATGAAGATAAGGGTTATACTACAGTATTCCCTATTCACGAAGACGTGCTGAGTTTGAATACGAAGTTGAGTCAGAATCATGGATATTAATATATTAATCCTTTAATCAGATGACTAAAAATATGAAAAAGATATTTCAATATATGACTGCTTTCCTTTTGATTTTAACTGTTGGAAGTGGTTGTGAAGAGAATGATAATTGGAAGATCGTTACTGATACCCAACCAGGTGTTTACGTAACAGGAGACGCTTTGATTTATAGCGCGGCGGCAACTTCCTCCGCTCTGAAAGCGGTAACTCAGGATATGGAAGATAGTGCGGTTGAGGCGTCAAGTGTAACCGGTATTTATACTTGGATTAAATCCGAAGGTAGCTTTACCGTCCTTAAGGTAGATGCGGAAGGTAATGAAGTATCTTACGGCAAGGGGACTGCTGTTGCTTCTTCTCCATTCGAGACCGTAACCCTACAAGCTGATGGCCCGGCATTTACAGTAACAAGCGATGGCCTTTATTATGTAGTAACAAACAATACTGATAATCAGGTTACCATTATACCGGCGCAATTCGGTATTATTGGTGATGCAACTAAAGATGGATGGAATTCGGAAACGGTAATGTCTCAATCGTTTGATGAAAATCAAGCCATTGTAGAAATGAAACTGACTAACACGGAGTTGGATAAGAAATCCATGAAGTTCCGTTACCATGATTGGGGAATTGAAATTCCTTATGGAAGTGGAACAGTTAAATTTCACTCCAATGTTGGAGGATTAGAAGCGATCAGTCTGGGCGCTACTTTCACAGAATGTAAAGCTGGTGGTGAAAACTTTGCTATTGACCAAAGGGGTATGTATGAAATTACGCTGCAATTAGACCTGCGTACCGGAATATTTAAAGCTAAAACAGTTCGTACAGGAGACAGTCAAGCGCCTGTAATGCCGGAAAATATGTATATGATTAGTTCTCCTACATGGAACTGGAGTGATGTAGGCGAAGGACTGGTTAAAACCCATGTTGATGGTAAGTTCTGGTCTGTACAATATTTGCCGGCTGACGCTGAGATTAAGTTCTGCCCGGTGAAAGAGTGGGGTGGTGATTTTGGCTATACTGCCGCTAACTTGCCGCAAACCTCTATTGAATTAGCCGGATTAACCGATAACGGAGGTAATATTAAGATCGGAACAGCCGATTGGTATCTTATTGTGGTAACTACTTCGCCATCTGACGGAAGTTATACGGTTGAATTCCTTGAACCGGAAATCTGGTTAGTGGGTGATATCGCTTCAGGCGGGTGGAGCCCGGGAAATAATCCGGTAGACAAATTCACAGTTCCTACCGATGCTACCGGGGAATTTGTTTCTCCGGCTTTCATCAGTGATGGTAAGCTTCGTATGTCAGTCGTTATTCCGGGTGCGGAATGGTGGCAAACAGAGTTTAATATCATTGACGGTAATATTGTTTATCGGGGAAATGGCGGTGATCAAGACGCTCCACAAGTTACTGCCGGACAAAAGGCTTATCTTAAGTTCAGTGATGGCGCAGGACGGATTCAATAAATTAGTTTGATTATACTAAAAGGTCGTCTTTAAAGACGACCTTTTATCCTTTTATAGACTTAGTCATGAAGAAAAAGAATCTCTTTATTTTGGCTTTATTGTTGATATTTGCCGCTTGCTCGGACAATAAAGACCCTATAACTCCCGACCCTATTCCCGATGGAATAACCCTTTCCCCTGAATCCCTTGAAGATACAGGTGAGGCTACCATTACGTTTAAAGCCGCCAAAACTTCTGTACTTTACGGATATACAGGCGATGTGTACGCGCATATCGGAATTGTAGAAGGAAACGATTGGTTATTCGTTCCCGCAGGTTGGAATGAAAATATCAGTAAGTGTAAGATGACCAAAGAAGAAGATGATGTTTGGAGCCTTTCCTTTTCTTCATCCATTCGTTCTTGGTTTGGCGTGACCAATGGTATGCCGATACGGAAAATCGGTATTGTATTCCGTAGTTCTGACGGCGCAAAGCAGGAATCCGATGCGTTTATTCCCGTGACCGACAATACTTTTCGGCCGGCTACTGTTGTGTCCGAAGCTCAGCCTGCCAATACTAAAGAGGGTATTAATGTAATAAATGATGCTACCGTAACCTTTGTGCTTTATGATAAAGATACGAACGGTAATCACAAAGAATACGCTTATGTTATTGGTGAATTTAATGACTGGAAGATAGATAATAACTATCAAATGAAGCGTGATGAGGCTACCGGTTGTTGGTGGTACACTTTAACGGAACTGGATCCACAGAAAGAATACGCTTTCCAATATTATGCAGGTACAAAGACCGATGGTAATGTCCGTTTGGCCGATGCTTACACCGAGAAGGTGATTGATCCGGAGGATACAGGAATTTCTGCTTCAACCTATCCGGATTTACATCCTTATCCTTTGAGTAAGACCGCTGGTATCATTTCGACCTTTAAAATAGAACAGGATACGTATAATTGGCAAGTCTCGGACTATAAGATCGCGGATAAGAATAATCTGGTTATTTACGAAATGTTGTTCCGCGATTTTACTTCTACAAGTGATATCAATGGAGCAATGGATAAGCTCGACTATTTGCAGGCGTTGGGCGTGAACGCTATTGAATTGATGCCTATACAAGAGTTCGACGGCAATGATAGCTGGGGATACAACCCATGCTTCTACTTCGCGATGGATAAGGCTTATGGTACCAAGGATATGTATAAGACCTTCATCGATGAATGTCACAGACGTGATATGGTTGTAATCTTAGATGTGGTTTATAATCATGCTACCGGAGCGAATCCGTTTGCCAAACTTTACTGGAATTCAACGGCAAATAAAACAGCCAGTAATAATCCTTGGTTTAATGTCGATGCTCCGCACCCGTATAGTGTGTTCCATGACTTTAATCATGAGTCGCCTTTGGTACGCGCTTTTGTAAAACGTAACCTCAAATTCCTGCTTGACGAATATAACATAGACGGCTTCCGTTTCGACTTGACAAAAGGTTTCACACAGAAGAAGAGTACCGAATCAACGGCAGGTAATTATGATCAAAGCCGCATTGATATTCTGAAAGACTATAACGCAACAATTAAAGCCGCTAATCCGGATGCAATCGTTATCCTTGAACATTTTGCCGAAGAGAAGGAAGAGAAAGAACTTGCCGGGGACGGTATGCAACTTTGGAGAAACCTGAATAATGCGTATTGCCAAACCGGTATGGGATATAAGGAAAGCAGTGCATTTACAGGTCTTACTACTCAAGGTACAACCATGCCTTCCGGTGGTTGGGTAGGCTATATGGAAAGTCATGATGAAGAGCGTGTTTCGTATAAACAAATCACATGGGGTATAGATGCCGTGAAGAATAATCCGGCTATCCGTATGAAACAATTGGAAGCCAATGCTTCATTGTTCTTTACAGTTCCAGGCCCGAAAATGATTTGGCAATTTGGTGAGTTAGGGTATGATGTTTCTATAGAAGAGAACGGACGTACCGGTAAGAAGCCGGTGCGATGGGAATATTATGATAATCCACATCGTAAAGGCTTGTATGACACATACCGTAAACTCATTGAATTGCGTACTTCTGTTCCTCGACTATTTGATACGGAATCCGCCTTTATTTGGAAGGTGGGGGAAGGCAATTGGGATAACGGCCGGACATTATCATTGAAAACACATGATGGTAAAGGGTTGGTAGTTGCGGCTAATTTTAAAGATGTCGAAATAACTTGTACGCTGACTTTCCCGTCGATCGGTACATGGTATAACTATATAGACAGGAGTACGCTTGATATTGAAACAACAGAGCAAACGATCGGGGTTCCGGCAAATAGTTACTTGATATACACAAGTTTCCCATAAAATTAGGATATGTGGTAATCATTCTATCAAGAATATCATGTATCTTTGAATCATGATTGAATATGTTAGAGGCGAATTGGCCGAACTGACTCCGGCCGTCGCAGTGGTAGATTGTAACGGGGTAGGCTATGCGGTGAATATATCTTTAAATACCTACTCAGCCATACAAGGAAAATCCGTTTGTAAGTTATATATCCATGAGGCTATCCGTGAAGATGCCCATGTACTTTATGGCTTTGTTGATAAACAAGAGCGCGAACTTTTCCTTTTACTGATCAGCGTGTCGGGAATCGGTGGAAATACGGCACGGACCATACTTTCAGCGTTAAGCCCGACAGAGCTTTGTCATGTGATAAGCGCTGGAAACGTAACCCTGCTGAAGGCCGTAAAAGGTATCGGGCAAAAGACAGCGGAGCGTGTTATTGTGGAACTGAAAGATAAGATACGCATAGGCGCTTCATCCATAGATAGCGGAATTTCTACATCCGGCGGAAATGGCGCAGTGCTGGAGGAAGCTGTCGCCGCATTGACCATGTTAGGCTTTGCCCCAGCCCTTTCACAGAAAGCGGTGATAGCTATTTTGAAGGAAGATCCGCAGGCGCCGGTGGAAAGTGTTATCAAACAAGCCTTTAAGCGGTTGTAATAGCTTCATGTACAGTAATTGTAAAGCTACGGGTTTAATCTTTTCTGATAGATCTTCAAGTCCAGCTTGCGATTGAACTTCTCTGCGGCTTCTTTGATGTGCGCGCAACAAGTGTATCCGCACTTTTCGAATAGACGGATACTGGCTTCGTTCTCACTCCCAATCAACGCCACTATGTTGTGAAAGCCGCCAGCCCTGATGATCTCTTCCAATTGTTTCATCGCATCACTTCCATATCCTTTACCGGTAAATTCCTGTTTGAAGTAAATGGTTAATTCGACAGAAATACGATAGGCCTCACGTGGCTTGAACTTGTTGAAATAGCAAAGCCCGATCGTTTCACCTTCGGGAGATTGAATGATATAAGAACGATAAACCGGGTCATGAACAGGGAGAAACGACCGGATATCCTCAATACTCACAGGTTCAATGGAATAAACGGCAGTTGTATGAAGCGTATAGTAGTCGTATATCTCTTTTACGAAAGGTAGATCGCTTTCCTGCAATTCTTCTAATCTTACTTTCATTTGGATGAATCCTTTTTCCGGTCTTCTTCTATTTTCCGGGTGATAAATCCGATCTTTAGATTAGCCTCTTCTTTTTCCTTTTTGATTTGTTCGATTGCCGATAGGATTTGCGAAAGTTCATACGTTTCCTTCAATGCCTGACGGTCTGTAGCCGGCATTGTAGCGGTGTACTTTCTACTTCCCAGATATTCTACCCGCAGGTTCCTGTCATGATTCAGGTAGATAAATCCCATGACACTTCCATCTTGTCCCAGCAGATAGTCTGCTTTTTCGATCTTCTCATCCGGATACGTTGTCTCGTAGCTATCGTTAGATGCCGGAGTTTCTGCGAAAGTTCCGTCAGGAGCAATGATCTTTACCGCTACATGATGAATATTAGACGGCCCGCAGTAAATAGAGGTCATGGACATCACCCCTCTTTCGTTTACCTGAAAACGCAGATAAGAACGGTGCAGGTTCTTTTCGACCACCTGTGTGGGCCAGAAGTAATTGCCTGTCTCCTGGTATGCCGTGTCTTTTTCCAGAATAAACTTTCCCTTGATCGCTTCAAAGGCAGCCTGTTTTTCTGTAACTACACTGTCCAGATAGGCGAGAGTCATCTGTTGTTCTTTCAGTTCTACCTGTTGCATCAGCCTGATGCCCTCTTTCCGTGCATCGAATGCTTTGGGATAACGTATTTTAATGCTGTCTATTTCAGTTTTCGCCCTGTTAAAGTCACCGGATTCAAAAGCCTGGCGGGCCGATTGAAGCCTTTCAGCCGCTTTCTTCTCCGTTTCGTTTCCGCAAGAAGCCAGCAACAAAGAAATAAATGAGAGGATAACCAGTTTTTTCATATTCGATTCTTTTTAAATTATAGGCAAAAGTACAATTTTAGAGACTAAAACCTTATTTTTGCATCCTGAAAAATAAAAGAAAAGAATGATTGACCTCACACCTGAAGAGCTGAAGCAGAGTTTTAACCATAGCATATTCCACACGTTATCGGAAACAGCCGATCGTCTTGGACTTGAATGTTATGTCGTAGGCGGATATGTACGGGATCTATTCCTGGAACGTCCTTCCAAAGACATTGATGTGGTTGTGACAGGAAGTGGAATTGAAATGGCTGAAGCCTTTGGCGCAAAGATAGGAAAGCTGGCTAAAGTGACTGTTTTCAAGAGCTTCGGTACGGCACAAGTTAAATACAAGGGTGTGGAAGTTGAATTTGTCGGCGCACGCAAAGAGTCCTACCAACGGGATTCGCGTAAGCCAATAGTGGAAAACGGCACGTTGCAGGACGACCAACGCCGCCGGGACTTTACCATTAACGCTATGGCTGTGTGCTTGAATAAAGAACGTTTTGGTGAGTTGGTCGATCCGTTCAATGGTATATCCGATCTGAAAGAAAAGACGATCCGTACGCCGCTTGATCCTGATGTAACGTTCAGTGACGACCCTTTGCGAATGATGCGTTGCATCCGCTTTGCCACTCAGCTCAATTTTTATATTGAGGAAGCGATATTCGAATCATTATCCCGTAATTGTGAGCGGATAAAGATCATATCCAAAGAACGTATCGCTGATGAATTAAACAAGATCATTCTTTCTCCCGTACCATCCAAGGGGTTTATCGATCTTGAACGTTCGGGGCTGCTCGCGGTGATTTTTCCGGAACTGCACGCGCTTCAGGGCGTTGAAGTAAAGAATGGTTGCGGACATAAAGATAACTTTTATCATACCCTTGAGGTCTTGGATAACATCGGTAAGCAGACCGGTAACCTCTGGTTGCGTTGGGCGGCATTGTTACATGACATCGCCAAACCGGCGACCAAGCGTTGGGAGCCTCGTATCGGCTGGACATTCCATAGCCATAACTTCGTCGGCGAAAAGATGATACCGGATATCTTCCGGAAAATGAAACTTCCCATGAATGAGAAGATGAAGTACGTTCAGAAACTGGTGAGTTTGCACATGCGTCCCATTGCCATAGCCGATGAAGAAGTGACGGACTCTGCCGTACGCCGTTTACTATTTGATGCCGGTGATGACATTGACGATCTGATGACGCTTTGCGAGGCGGATATCACCTCTAAGAACAGCGAGCGTAAAGAACGTTTTCTGAACAACTTCCGTTTGGTACGCCAAAAACTAAAAGATATTGAGGAGAAAGACCGGATTCGTAACTTCCAACCCCCCATCAGTGGTGAGGAGATCATGGAATTGTTTGGCCTGAAGCCATGCCGTGAAGTCGGAGCCTTGAAAAGCTCAATTAAAGATGCTATTCTGGATGGGGTGATTCCTAATGACTACGAAGCCGCATATCAATATATGCTGGAGAAAGCCGGGAAAATGGGATTGAATGTCCGGCGCTGATTTGGGAAGGATCATCCCAGCAAGTCTACGATCTCTTCCTTGCAAAGCGTTAGCTTTTCAACCCCTTCTGTTGTCACCACCCAGGAGTTTTCAATACCTACCGCTCCGATTTCCGGCAGTACGATCTTGGGTTCCAATGCAAATACCATTCCGGCTTCCAACTCCATTTTTACACGTGGGGCGAGTACCGGGACTTCATTAATTTCCAATCCGATGCCATGGCCAATAAACTTGGCCTTTTGACCGATTCCCATGAAGTAATCGGCAAGGCCGGCTTTTGTTACCACATTCATGGCTGCGTCGTATAAATCCTCGCAGATGGCTCCCGGTTTAGCCATGGAAGCAACCGTTTCCTGAACATCCAGACAGACCTGATGCGCTCTGTATGCTTCTTCGGGTAATCCGCCCACGGAGAATACACGGGTCATATCGCATATATAGCTATTAAAGTTACCGCCATAATCTACCATAACGGCATTGCCTCTTTGAATCCGAACGCCGCTGGCGCCAACAGGCATAGAGGGATCAACACCTTTACCGCCCAGCGCGAAATCAAAAGGTGATGGTTCGGCTGCATTGTTGCCAACGAGCAGGCTACCCATAAAGATTTCCATACTCTGGCCAAATATACGGAAGATACCCAGATTACCTTCCAAACGCATCAGTCTTTCTATTTCGATAGAGAGTTCAACGTCCGTCATACCTTCACGGTAAACAGAAGGGATCTTTTCGTATGCCTGGGCATGTGCTGTTCCCGCATGACGGAACATCTCCACTTCCATTTCTGTCTTTACACTACGTGCCTGACGGATAATGGGCGTACCATTTACCACTTTAGATTCAGGGAACATCGCGGCCAAACGATTGTATTCATTGAAAGGGAGCTCATCTCCTTCGAGCATGATCGTTTCAGGAGTAGGAAGGCCTTGTTCCTTAAGTATTTCAATGATTTGTTCGGGTTTACGGATAGGGTGGATATGTTCGCCGGTAATGTTATTGGGACGTTTTACAAATATGCAGGCGGGAGATTCTAAAGGTAAGTAGAGATATCCGCTTATGATTTGTCCGCATGTATAGAGCAAATTAACGTTACAAGCGATTAAAGCGGCATCGATATGCTGTTGAGCCATCAGCAAACGGATCTTATCGCGTCGCCGTTTTAGTTCCGGTAGTACCATTTGAGTCCTTACGTTTTAGGTTTTTAAAGGTGCAAAGTTAGTTAAGTTTTCATTCTGATAGTCATAAAAGTTCTATAAAAGAGAGGGTGATGAACCGGCCGGTTCATCACCCTCTTACTGTAATCGCTTGATCGCGTAGTTATTCTTTGTAAGAAAGAATATCCGCGTTGTAATCCACTTCCTTGGCCGGGTAAATCCAAGTCCATTGGTTATTGTCCGATGGATTGATAGTAACAGCAAATGAGGTATGGAAACTGCCTCCATCCGCATGAGCGTGACGGACTATCGGTTGGTTCCAGCGTTTGTAGTCGAACCAGTCGAATCCTTCTCCCCACAGGTCGATACGACGGTAAAGTTTCACTTCGGTCAGCAGTTCCGCTCCGGTTTTCGTGCACGTATACTCAGAATTGCGGCCCGACGTTTTGTTGAGAGCTACGAGCAGTTGCTGCACTTCCGTGTCCCTGCCGCCAATGTGGCACAAGGCTTCGGCTTCGGTGAGATACATCTCGGCGGAACGGAAGTTGTTGACATGCCCCACGCCCGGCTGGTCGAGCACCAGGAACTTGAATTGCATGTAGGCAAAGATGTAACTGGTTTCGAAAATCTTGTTTGCGTAGTCTTTTCTTGCACGGTCGTACAAGGCGCCTGAGCTTGCGCGACCGTTAGAAGTTGTGTATGATTCACCCTTGGGATCAAGATACATGTTCCTGCGCACATCGGTTTCAGGTATCTGGTTGTACAGTTCTTTGCTGATGCCGCAAGGATAGGTGCGGCAAACGCTGGCGCTGGAGTTGGCTCCCTGATAGGCATGGAAAGAGTAATAATGCAACGTCTGGTCGCTGGCGCCGTAGCAACTCCAGATCCATTCCTGGTTGGGGGAATTGAAACCGCCGTCCATATATTCACTGTTTGTCATCAACGGATAACCGTCGCGCGCAAGTTTTGCATACTGGGCGGCGGCAGTCCAGTCCTCCCGTGTCAGTGCGGCGCGGGCGTAAACCGCATAAGCCACGTTCAGGTTGGGGCTATAGTTGTCGTTGCTCGGACGGTCCAAGCCGGACGATTTGTACAGTCCGATCGCTTCGTCCAGGTCATCGTATACCTGTTTGTACGTCTCCGCCAACGTAGAAGCCGGCAGGTCGCCATGGCTTTCGTCAAGGCGCAACGGTAAACCGCGGCTTGCCCCGCTGTTACTGTCCACCCAACGTTTGCAGTAAAGCTGGCTCATCATAAAGTAGCTGTAAGCGCGGAAAGTCAGCGCCTGCGCCTTGATGAAGTCCTTCTCTTCGTTAAGCCCCGTCGCATTCTCTATGTTGCAGATGATGGCGTTGGCATTGCCGATCAGTTTGTAATAGTAATACCAGGGATAATAGAGATAAACAGATGTGTTCCGCTCATTGTATGTTGAATTGGTAATGGGCGCCCAACCGGTAAGATTGCATTTCTGGAAGTCGTTGCCGGTATAGTTGCCGTACCACGTTTTGATGGTGCCTTCGCCGTTGAATCCCTGTGTAGTCAGGTATTGGCGCGCCATCATGTAACAAATGCCATTGAGGGCCAGTTTGGCGTTATCGGTCGTTTCAAGAATAATTCCGGTGCTGACCGAGGATTGAGGTGTGGTGTCCAGATAGTCGTCGGCACAAGACGAGAGCGCCATTACCACGCCTAATGTATAGATAATCTTTTTCATTCTATTGCTTTTTTAAGATGTTGACTATAATTTGATATTGACGCCGATGGAGAATACCCTCGGAGTTACCAGGTAGTTGTACTGCGATCCGTCAAACGCTTGCTGCGGGTTCATACCCTGGCGGGCGGTAAGCGTAAACAGGTTCTCGCAATTTGCACTGATCCCGATTTCTTGCAGGTCGAGGATCTTGACCCAACGTTTCGGCAGTTGATAGCTCAACGTAATATTTTTCAGTACGAGATAGTCCGCGCTGGTGAGCCAGCGTGAAGACGTGGCGTTGTTGTCTGCACTGAGCGTATTGTTTATCATGGGTATGCCATTGGGGTCGATGCGGTTTTCCGATGTTTCGGTCATTCCTTCGGGAACAGCTTTCCATGAGTTTATAATGTCTGCATGGTAACTGCTCGGTGTACCGCCGGTGCCCATTAAAGAGGCATAAACGCCATCGTAGGTCTTTCCGCCTAAAGCGTAAGTAAAGAGGGCGGACAGAGAGATTGACTTGTAGGCGACGGAACCCGTGAAGCTGCCATAAACCTTAGGCAGTGAAGAACCGTGAAATTCTTTCAGCGCATACGTGGTATTGTTTACGTAGTATTCATCGCCCACTTTGATGGCATTGGCGGTGATATCCGTTCCCTCGTCATTGCCGATAACCGTGTCGTCGACTTTGACGTAGTTTTTCTCCAAGTCGGCCTTATACAGGGATTTCCCCGTCCATTGGTCAACCCCGGCGAACGTCGGCAGGAAAAATTCGTACCGGCTTCTGCCTTCCACAATCTTATAGTTGCCCGATATGATTCCGTCTTTGTTCTCTTCGGGCAGTTTGATGATTTTGTTCTTGATGAACGACATGTTTGTGGCTAAATTCACCCTCCAACCATTTGAACGGTAAACGTCTGCATCCGTATTGATTTCAATACCGCGGTTGGAGATGGTGCCGATGTTCTTGGTAATGGTAGCGCTGGCCGAACCCGAATCGTTGGCGCCGGCAGACAGCGGTAGATATACATCGAACAGCAGGTCTTTGTTTCGTTTGTCGAAATATTCCACACTGATGTTCCAGCGGTTGAACAGGCGGCTTTCTATGCCTGCGCCCCAAGCTTCTCCGGTTTCCCATTTCAACTCTTTGTTTTCGTACTGCGTAATGTAGTACGCTCCCTTGTTAGCGTTTTGTTCCGCGGTATAGAGCGCCATGTATCCATAGTAACCGGCGCCAGCGTCATTACCTACCTGTCCCCAGTTGGCGCGCAGTTTCAGACTGTTGACCCAGGAGATGGATTTCATGAACTCCTCTTCGGAAATAATCCAGTTGGCGCCAATGCTGCCGAAATTCCCCCAGCGGTTGTCCTTGTAGAAACGGGAGGAGCCGTCGCGGCGGAATGAAACTTCCAGGTTATACTTGTCGGCATAGTTGTAACGGATGCGTCCCAGATAGCTCTCGGTACGGTAGTTACCGTCGTATCCGTCCAGTGATGTGATGTTGGTGAAGTTGGAGAGATGCGTCTTGCCCGCAAACACTTCGGAGGTCTTGTAACCATATTCGTAACTGTAGTTGTAATAATAGTTTTCGTGGGCGACCAATGCATCGACATAATGCTTGCCGTATAAGTGGTTCCAGTTTAATTGCTCCTGAACCGTATAGTTTTTGTACCGGTATCGGATACGGCTGGCGCGTCCCAGGTTTCCCTTACCGTCGCCGATGGAGGCGTTGTTGTAGCTCTGGTTCTCCGAGGTACGCACATTCAGGTCGCCTTTTACCGTAAAGGTAAAGTCTTTCAGGAACTTGACGTCCAGGAATGCGATCCCTTGCAGCGTGTTACGAAAAGTCTTGTCCATGTTCAGTTCGTTTTCCCAAATGACGTGCCTGTCGACATACTGGTTACGGGTAGACACATTCACACTTTCGTCGTTTATATAGTATCCCGGGTCGTATTGCGGCTTACCGTCTTGGTCCAGCCGGTATGAACCGTCGGCGTTATGTATATGTACGGGATATATGGGCGCAATCTGACGTGCATACATGAATACGTTGGTATAACTGCTACTGCTGTCGCCGTTCGTGAAGTTCGACAACTGATGGGTTCCCGACAGGTTCAACCCGCCTTTCAGCCATTTCTTCGGCGTGAAGGTCAACGAAGTGCGCGCCGACAAGCGGTTGAAGTCCGAATTGGTGGCATAGCCGTTTTCATCCAGGTAGCCTAAGGAGAAGTAGAGACTGCTCTTTTCATTCGCCACGTTTCCGCTAAGTGTATATTCCTGGCGGAAACCGTCGCGGATAGCGCCGTCGTACCAGTTTAAGTCATCGGTGTAGCCCGACAGGATTTGCGCGTCGGCTACCAGGTTTCCGTTGGAATCGAACAGCGCATTGTTCGCCTTGTTGAATATATTGAGATAAAGGTCATCCGAAATAAGGTTATTCGAGGCGTAAGCGGCTGCGGTGGCTTCATCGTCGCCTGCCGAGATACGCCTGTTCTTCACGTTCTGCCAGGATACTTCCATGAACTGGTAGGGATTGACACGTTCGTACTCCTTGATTCCCCGGCTGTAAGTGCCCTGGTGTACTCTCAGGTCGATATTCAGTTTCTCCGATGTACCGCGCTTTGTCGTAATAAGGATAACGCCGTTTGATGCGCGGTTGCCGTAAAGCGCGCACGAAGCGGCGTCTTTCAGCACGGACATGCTTTCAATGTCGCTCGGGTTGATGTCCGAGATATTACCGCCGAAAGGTACGCCGTCGATAACGTAAAGCGGATCGCTACTACCGTTTACGGTGCCGAAACCACGTATGCGGATGCTGGGTTCATCGCCCGGTTGTCCGTAAGTGCTGTTTACCTGTACGCCTGAAGTAGTGCCTTCCAAGGCTGAGGTTATGCTCGACACCGGACGCTTTTCAATTTCTTTCACATTTACGCTGGAAATAGCGCCTGTAAGGGATGTCTTCTTGGCGGTGCCATAAGCCACCTGGATCACCACTTCCTCCAACATTTCGGCATCCGGCCCCAATTCTACTTTGAGAATACCGGGCTTTATGGCCACTTCCTGCGTCTGCATACCTATGAATGATACCTGCAAAGTCTTGGCTGTGGCAGGTACATTCGAGATTAGGAACTTGCCGTCGATATCCGTAACGGCGCCAACAGTGGCGCCTTTCACCAATACCGAGGCTCCGACAACCGGCTCTCCATCTTCTGTGGAAATCACAACACCCTGCACTGTGGAGGATGTCTGAGCCGTTACTAAACCGATGCTCAGAAATAAGCATGACAGTAATGCGAATACTCTTTTTATCATAAGATTAGTTTTAAATAAGAATTAATTGAAAACTACTAACTATATATTTATCCTCAAGGAATAATTACACTTGAAACTCCACTATATACAGGTGTATCAAAGGCACCTGTAACCACAAAAATTGCTCATTAAACGAACGTTTAATGAGCAGCCTTTTCAGGGTAGATCAGACTCTCTGCTTAAAGCCTTTTTCTATAATAAATAATTTATCGGGAACGCCCGCTGGCAGGGAGATACAGGCGATATTGAAAATTAGTTACCGTAAAGTTTGCTTTATTCGAATAAAGCAAATATATTTGTGCTCATTAAACGTTCGTTTAATGAGCAGCCTTGTTTTTAATAATCTTCTCTTACAACTAACTTTCGTTTTACATATTGAAACATGCGTATGTACGGGCAATTCAGTACAATTGGTTTATTTTGTTTTTCAGACACGAATCGCATGGCGAAACACGGATTTTTTCCGTATCAAGTGGAAAGGCGAAACTTGCCGGGCGCCGGCATTTACGTTCACGAACGACAACATATACAATAAGATAAAGTATATGGCGATAGAGTTTGCTAACGCGCTATTAACGCGCCCGAAAAGCCCAACGCATTTCGATTTTTGCGTTGGGCATTTGGGTGAAAAGCCCAACGCAAAAATCAAAAAGCCCAACGCAAAAATCAAAATGCCCAACGCAAAAATCGGAGAGACCAACGCAAAAATCGAAAAGCCACCTACAAAATTTATGCTTCGTTTTATTCTCATCATAACTCAACGTAATATTCAAATAAGTCGTTGACTTATTGAATTATTACGTTGAATTATGCAACGATTACGTTGAGTTATATTTTGTTGGAAAAATCCCGCCTGTTATCTACCCCTTAATTGGGGTGATCCGGCGTATATTATTAATACAGAAAGATTTAACAAATATGATCCCCTCGAAAGTCAATGAGACTTTACACAAAAAGTCTCACTTGCCAAGTTATTAGTAATAAGTTTGTCCGGTACATTGCGGATGGAACTTTCCATTGAAGTGAAAAGCTATCAATATGGCCATCACTTCGCTATTGGACAAATGATTAGGCTTATTCCTGCGCCTTTTACCCGTATCATCGATCAAAAGGTGTTTTTTGAAAGTCATATCAAATTCCTTTGAAAATTCATCACTTAAATAGAAAATTCCCGTAACTTCGTTAACCGTTAGCATAAGAGTTGTTTGTAGTTAATCATTTGTAAATAAGCACTATAAATAGAGCTACTTATTTGCTCTTATGCTAATTCTTATTGAAGTTTCTTATATCAAACTCACGTTAATTTAGAAATTGAAAATAAGAGTTAGTTTCGAACGTATCTGATAGCCAAGGCCATATCTGCAACTGTGGCATCACCAATGGTTATATTATTCTTGCCTGCATAAAGTGTAACCATTTTGTCTACTTTGTATGGTTCTCCATTGTTTGCACACCAGTAGGCGACGACGTTAGCGGCGTTAGTGTGTTTCTTATTGAAATATCCAATGCCGGTTCCATTGAATCCTGTTAAGTTGGTAATAGGACAGCTACTCTCTCCCCAAGTCAGTTCGTTGTTTTTCAGAACAGCGGCATTGTCTTGTACGTATGTTTTAAGGAGGTCGTAGTCCGTTTCATTACCCACTCTCCAACCGTCAGGTATTAAGTTGCCTGTTGCTACACTGGCTGCATTATAATACAAATACGTTGAGAGATTGTAGTATTGTGGTGCGTTATTGTTCACCGCTACACCTTCACCTGTAAGGTCTGTTCCTCCTCCGTACGCAATACCGGTACCGTCCGTATATATGGTTGTTTTACAATTCATGCGTGTCCAATACTGCGTACCGATTTTAACGATAGGGTATTCTATGATACTTTCTCTCCGGTTATCCACCAGTAAGTCCGGTTTTAATTGTAATTGTAAGGCATTTACCGGACGGATAGTTTTGATTTCTCCATTCTCAGTGATATAAATATATGGAATAATAGCAGATGCCCCTTCCGTATATGTCAAATTATTTGTTGAATTCCAGAGTACACTTCCTCCATGTTTATCATTGGCTTCCCCTTTCAGTTCGATTACCAGGCCTTTGGTCAAGTCTGTTTTTCCATCGTTCATAGGATATATCACAACGGCTTGTTTATCTATTTCGTCAGTACGTAAATACTCTAAGCAAATTTCAGCAATCTGTTTTTCCTTATTCATCACTTTGAAGACGTTTGAAGCAGTAAAGTCTAATTGAGAAGTCTGGAGCACAGTACTTGTTTCATTAGCTGTCCATTGCGTGTCTATATCGTTCACGTTCCAGTCGCTAATATTGGTACAGATTGTATTTTTAATGGGATCGTCTGAAGATTGAAGAACGATCGTGTTATTCTCGGCAACGCCACTGCCCAAAATATATTCACATTCCATTTTACATTCAAACAATCTGCCATTGACGTATAATTCGAAGATAACATGTGATTGAGGCAGGGTTTGAGGTATGATGATTGCGCTTTTTCCATATAACATACCATCCTCTTCTTTCCAGCTACCATAAGGTATGATATCTGCCTTTGTATGGTGGCCGGTAAACTTATCGGTCTTAAAATCGTAGATAGCCTGAGTATATACATTTTTGATCCTTACAATGGGATTTGACTCCATAAGCGTTTCGACAGTATATCCGCTAACCGATTTAAGACGAATGTTCAGTAAGGAGAGTTTGTGATGAAAATCTAATGCGACAGGATCTTTCGATGTGGTGACTTCAGTGGTCGTAGCTATCATAAAATCTGATGCCGTCAGTGCGGTTTTATCGCTTTGATCTGTTTGAACTTCTACTTTAATGCTACTTTCACCCTTATTTATCGCATCTTCCTTATAGGGATAATAACCGGTGAAATCACATAAACTATTTCCTTCGGGAAAGAAAATAGTTTCTTCCGGCGAAAAACAGTCATTTGAGGGATCATAACTGAATTTCATGTTGTCGACATAGCGAGTCTTGTCAATCGTACTTGGCTGAATGGTGATATATAGGCCTATCGCTCCATCAAAATCACTTGTTGCTACTCTGCTCATATCTTTAAATGAAGCGCGCAGGAAAATAGGAGCATTTCCGGCTTTCGGCATTTCTTCAGGAATACTGTTGATACAAGAAGAAAGTAGTTGATTACATAGAGTAGCAGACACAAATAATGTCTTGAGGAGGTATAGGTTTATACCGTTTCTTTTTATTGATTTCATTTAATTATAATAGTATATGTTATTTTGTTGTGCGGCAAAGGTAAACAAATAAAGTTTAATAGTAACATCGGGGTGGAAAAATTGTTCTATTTTTCGGATTAATTGGTTTTTTGAGTGCATTATACCGTTCGATATATTGGAAACATACCTGTAATCATAGAAAACAATCAGAACAAAACCATTGATGGCCTCACCTATAAATTGACGAAGTTGGCAGCAAACAAAATACTAAATAGACAAAAGGCCATCTCAATTCTATTTTGAGACAGCCTTTTTATATGGTCGGATAATGTCAGACAAATAAATTATACTTCGTTATAGTCCAACACCGTTTTTTTATTTGCTTGAGCACGCTCATATTCTTCTTTAGAACCAACGATGATCTTATCAAATTCACGTTGCCCGGTACCGGCAGGGATCAAATGTCCACAGATCACATTTTCCTTCATGCCTTCGAGTCTGTCTACTTTACCATTAATCGCTGCTTCATTAAGCACCTTCGTAGTTTCTTGGAATGACGCGGCAGACATAAAACTTGAAGTCTGCAATGCGGCACGTGTAATACCTTGAAGGATCTGGGTAGAAGTTGCAGGAACCGCATCACGTACTTCAACAGGTTTCATATCGCGACGCTTCAGCATACTGTTTTCATCTCTTAGTTTACGGGCTGTCACAATCTGACCGGGTTGCATAGTTTGCGAATCACCTCCATCAAGTACAACCTTCTTACTCCAGATACGATCATTCTCTTCCATGAACTCGAGTTTGTCTACAATCTGTTGTTCCAGGAAGCGGGTATCTCCCGGTTCATCAATTTCTACTTTACGCATCATCTGACGAACAATGATCTCGAAGTGCTTGTCATTGATCTTCACACCCTGCAGACGGTATACATCCTGAACTTCGTTTACGATATATTCCTGTACGGCAGTAGGCCCTTTGATAGCCAATATATCCGCAGGAGTAGTTGCACCATCAGACAATGGGGTACCGGCACGTACATAGTCGTTTTCCTGAACAAGAATCTGTTTAGAAAGCGCAACCAGGTATTTCTTCACTTCACCTGTCTTGGATGTTACAATGATCTCACGGTTACCACGTTTGATTTTACCCATGGTGATTTCACCATCGATTTCCGATACAACAGCGGGATTAGATGGGTTACGTGCTTCGAATAACTCAGTTACACGTGGAAGACCACCGGTAATGTCACCAGCCTTACCTACGGCACGAGGAATTTTCACGATAACCTCACCAGCTTTCACTTTCTGGCCATTCTCAACCACAACGTGTCCACCTACCGGGAGGTTGTATGTACGGATCAATTCGCCGCTTGCATCAAAGATATGAGCTGAAGGAACTTTCGTTTTATCTTTAGACTCAATAATAATGATTTCACGCAAACCAGTAGCTTCGTCCGATTCTACTTTATATGTAATATTTTCAATTACACCTTCAAATTCAATCTTACCTGTTGCTTCAGTGATGATAACTGCGTTGAACGGGTCCCATTTTGCGATGAGTTTACCTTTCTTAACTACGTCATTATTAACCGCATACAATTTAGATCCGTAAGGTATATTATGTGTAGACAAAGTAATACCGGTGTTTACATCAATGAAGCGAACTTCAGCCAAACGACCTACTACTACTTTTACAGCTTCGCCTAATTCGTCTACTGTATCTACTGTACGTAATTCGTCAAACTCTACGCGAGAATCATTCTTAGCCATGATAGTTGCATTTGCTGCAATGTTCGAGGCAGTACCTCCAGCGTGGAAAGTACGAAGAGTCAACTGTGTACCCGGTTCACCAATAGACTGGGCTGCAATAACACCGACCGCTTCTCCTCTTTGAACCATGTGATTTGTTGCAAGGTTACGTCCATAACATTTTGCACATACCCCTTTCTTCGATTCACAAGTCAATACCGAACGTATTTCGACACTTTCTATTGGTGACTGTGCGATTGCTTTGGCAATATCTTCTGTTATTTCTTCACCGCCATTAACAATGATCTCACCTGTTGTAGGATGAATAATATCATGTACGGAAACACGTCCCAAAATACGTTCATACAGCGTCGCTACAATTTCATCGTTGTTCTTCAAGTCTGTACAAACTAGTCCGCGCAATGTACCACAATCTTCTTCATTAATGATCACATCATGTGAAACGTCAACCAAACGACGGGTCAGATAACCTGCATCGGCTGTTTTTAACGCCGTATCCGCCAAACCTTTACGAGCGCCGTGGGTAGAGATAAAGTATTCTAACACCGAAAGTCCTTCTTTAAAGTTCGAAAGAATTGGGTTTTCGATAATCTGAGCGCCTTCGGCTCCCGCTTTCTGCGGTTTAGCCATCAAACCACGCATGCCTGACAACTGACGGATCTGTTCTCTAGAACCACGAGCGCCGGAATCAAGCATCATAAATACAGCATTGAATCCTTGATCGTCGTTTGTAATGGTCTTCATCAAAATATCTGATAATTCAGAGTTGATGTGTGTCCAAATATCAATAACCTGATTATAACGTTCGTTGTTGGTGATGAAACCCATATTATAATTATTTATCACCTGCTCTACTTCGTCATAACCGCGTTGAACAAGTTTCTCTTTTTCTTCCGGTATGATAATATCACCCAAGTTGAATGACAAACCACCCTGGAATGCCATACGGTAACCCAAATCTTTGATTCCATCAAGGAAGTCTGCAGCACGAGCCACTCCACATGATTTAATCACGTCACTAATAATATCACGAAGTGATTTCTTAGAGATGATGGTATTTACATAACCTACTTCCGGCGGAACAATCTCATTAACGATTACACGTCCAACTGATGTTTCACGCATAACGTCAACGACGTTTCCGTTTTCGTCAAGGTCTTTAACGATTACTTTAACCGACGCATGAATATCTACTTTACCTTCATTATAAGCAATCAATGCTTCTTCCGGGCCATAGAAAGTCAAACCTTCGCCCTTAGCGCCTATTCTCAATTTTGTAATGTAATACAACCCCAGCACCATATCCTGAGAAGGCACAGTAATAGGAGCGCCATTAGCAGGATTCAAAATATTGTGAGAAGCCAGCATTAACATCTGTGCTTCAAGAATTGCTTCATTACTCAACGGTAAGTGAACAGCCATCTGGTCACCATCAAAGTCGGCGTTGAACGCAGTACATGATAGTGGATGTAACTGAATTGCTTTACCTTCGATCATCTTGGGCTGGAATGCCTGAATACCTAAACGGTGAAGCGTCGGCGCACGATTAAGTAGTATCGGATGCCCTTTCATCACGTGTTCCAGGATATCCCAGATAATTGCGTCTTTGCGATCAACAATCTTTTTCGCTGATTTCACGGTCTTAACGACACCACGCTCAATCAGTTTACGGATGATAAATGGTTTATATAGCTCAGCAGCCATCAGTTTAGGAATACCACACTCGTGCATTTTCAATTCTGGGCCTACAACAATTACCGAACGAGCAGAATAGTCTACGCGTTTACCTAACAGATTCTGACGGAAGCGTCCTTGTTTACCCTTCAAACTGTCAGACAGTGATTTCAACGGACGGTTAGCGTCTGTCTTTACTGCGCTTGACTTACGTGAGTTGTCGAACAAGGAGTCTACGGATTCTTGAAGCATACGTTTTTCATTACGTAAGATCACTTCAGGAGCTTTGATCTCGATCAATCTCTTCAGACGGTTATTACGGATAATTACACGTCTATACAAGTCATTTAAGTCAGAAGTTGCAAAACGTCCGCCATCCAATGGCACCAACGGACGAAGCTCAGGTGGAATAACCGGAACAATTCTCACGATCATCCATTCCGATTTATTACGCCCTCTTGAAGCGCGGAATGATTCTACAACTTGTAGTCGTTTCAAGGCTTCATTCTTACGTTGTTGTGAAGCATCATTGCTGGCACGGTGTCTTAATTCATAAGACAATGCATCCAAGTCTATACGGGCAAGTAAGTCATAGATGGCTTCTGCGCCCATCTTAGCAACAAACTTATTCGGGTCGTTATCTTCCAGATATTGGTTCTCTCTTGGAAGAGTATCTAGAATGTCCAAATATTCTTCTTCGGAAAGAAGATCGAAAGTTGCGATTCCATCCTCGGCTTTAATTCCTGGCTGGATCACAACATAACGTTCATAATATATAATTGAATCGAGTTTCTTCGTTGGCAAGCCTAACAAATAACCAATTTTATTAGGAAGTGAACGGAAATACCAAATGTGTGCAACCGGCACTACCAACTGGATGTGTCCCGTACGTTCACGGCGTACTTTCTTTTCAGTAACTTCGACCCCACAACGGTCACATATAATACCTTTATAACGGATACGTTTGTATTTTCCACAATGACATTCATAGTCTTTGATCGGACCAAAAATGCGTTCGCAGAACAAACCTTCGCGTTCTGGTTTATACGTACGGTAGTTAATGGTTTCAGGCTTCAGCACTTCACCACTTGACTCCTCCAGAATTTCTTCAGGAGACGCCAAGCCGATTGAAATTCTTGAGAAATTACTCTTTGCTTTACTTTCTTTTCTAAAAGCCATAATATATAATGTACTAATATTTATATAAGTTATTCTAAGTTGACGCTTAAGCCCAATCCTCTAAGTTCATGCAACAATACGTTCAAAGACTCAGGAATACCAGCTTGCGGCATAGGTTCGCCTTTCACAATCGCTTCATAAGCTTTAGAACGTCCTACAACGTCGTCAGACTTAATAGTTAGAATTTCCTGCAAGATGTGTGATGCACCGAATGCTTCAAGCGCCCAAACCTCCATCTCTCCAAAACGCTGTCCACCGAATTGTGCTTTACCACCAAGTGGCTGCTGAGTAATCAGCGAATATGGTCCAATAGAGCGTGCGTGCATCTTATCTTCAACCATGTGGCCAAGTTTCAGCATATACGTCACACCCACCGTTGCCGGTTGGTCAAACTGTTCACCTGTTCCACCATCGTACAGATATGTTTTCCCATAACGTGGCAAACCAGCCTTATCAGTCCATACAGACAGATCATCTAATGATGCACCATCAAAAATTGGAGTAGCAAACTTCACCCCCAATTTCTTACCAGCAGAACCAAGAACAGCTTCAAATATCTGACCAATGTTCATACGTGAAGGTACCCCTAACGGATTCAATACAATATCAACCGGCGTTCCATCAGCGAGGAATGGCATATCTTCTTGCCGCACAATACGAGAAACAATACCTTTGTTACCGTGGCGACCGGCCATCTTATCTCCTACACCAATCTTACGCTTCTTGGCAATATAAACTTTTGCCATCTGAATGATACCGGCAGGAAGTTCATCACCTATTGTCAGGCTGAATTTCTTGCGTTTCAATTCAGCATCCAGTTCTTTATATTTCTTCAAGAAGTTCAGGATTATATCCCGAACCATTCCATCAGTGTGCTCATCACCTGTCCAATTGCTCAGTTGAACTGAGTTGAAGTCCAAATCATCAAAGTCAGAAACACTGAATTTGGCATCCTTAGCAATCACTTCCGCTCCTAAATAATCTTTCACTCCTTGTGATATCTTGCCATCTGTCAGTGTAACCAGTTTCTGTATCAGAATACCATGCAACTTGGATACTTTATGCTCGAATTCATCATCATATTTAGGAAGCAAAGTTTTGTCTGCAAGCTTAGCGCTACGATTCTTAATTACACGAGAGAATAATTTCTTGTCAATAACTACACCTTGCAAAGAAGGAGAAGCTTTCAAAGAAGCATCTTTTACATCACCGGCTTTATCACCAAAGATAGCGCGAAGCAACTTTTCTTCCGGCGACGGATCTGATTCTCCTTTTGGAGTAATCTTACCGATTAATATATCTCCCGGTTGGACGCGTGCGCCAATTCTTACGATACCGTTCTCATCCAGATCTTTTGTAGCTTCTTCACTTACGTTAGGTATATCAGAAGTTAACTCTTCCATACCACGTTTTGTTTCGCGTACTTCAAGTGAATATTCCTCTACGTGTACAGAAGTCAATAAATCTTCACGAACAACACGTTCGTTCAATACGATAGCATCCTCATAGTTATATCCCTTCCATGGCATGTATGCAACCAGCAGGTTCTTACCCAAAGCCAACTCGCCTTTTTCAGTAGAGTAACCTTCAGTAAGGATTTGTCCTTTCGTTACACGATCGCCTTTTTCACAGATCGGACGAAGGTCGATTGTCATATTTTGGTTTGTTTTACGGAACTTAGGAATAGAATATTCTTTCAATGCAGATTCAAAACTTACAAACTCTTCATCTTCTGTTCTATCATAAAGAACACGGATCGTTGTTGCATCTACAAATTCAATAACGCCATCTTCTTCCGCAGTGATTTGAGAACGAGAATCTTTTACCAGTTGTCCTTCGATGCCTGTGCCTACGATCGGCGCTTCACTTTTCAGCAACGGAACCGCCTGACGCATCATGTTCGATCCCATCAATGCACGGTTCGCATCATCATGTTCAAGGAATGGGATCAAAGAAGCAGCAATAGAAGCGATTTGCTGTGGGGCTACGTCCATCAAATTGATACGTTTCGGTTCAACCACCGGATAATCAGCATCCTGACGAGCTTTTACACGATTACGAATGAACTTGCCGTTATCGTTCAATGGCGCATTACCCTGAGCGATAATCTTATCTTCTTCTTCTTCGGCAGTAAGGTATACAATACCGTTTTCTGAGATATCTACTTTACCGTTTTCTACTTTACGGTAAGGAGTTTCGATAAATCCAAGATCATTGATCTTAGCGTATACGCACAATGACGAAATCAAACCGATATTCGGACCTTCAGGAGTTTCAATCGGACAAAGGCGACCGTAATGTGTATAGTGAACGTCACGAACCTCAAATCCGGCGCGTTCACGAGAAAGACCACCGGGTCCAAGGGCAGACATACGTCTCTTGTGTGTAATCTCAGCCAACGGATTGGTTTGATCCATAAACTGAGACAAAGCATTTGTTCCAAAGAATGTGTTGATCACAGAAGAAATCGTCTTCGCATTGATCAAATCAATAGGAGTGAAAACTTCATTGTCTCTTACATTCATACGTTCACGAATGGTACGTGACATACGAGCCAAACCTACGGCAAACTGATTCGACAATTGTTCTCCAACTGTACGAACACGTCTGTTACTCAAGTGATCGATATCATCTACATCTGCTTTTGAGTTAATCAACTCGATCAAATATTTGATGATCTCAATGATATCTTCTTTGGTCAGCACCTTCACATCCATGTCGGTAGTCAGACTCAATTTTTTATTGATTCTGTAACGGCCAACATCACCCAGATCATATCTTTTCTCAGAGAAGAACAGGTTATTGATAACTTCACGAGCGCTAGCATCATCTGCAGGATCAGCATTACGCAGCTGTCTATAGATATATAGCACGGCTTCTTTTTCCGAGTTACTCGGATCTTTCTGAAGTGTATTATAGATAATAGAGAAATCTGATTGATTTGGCTCATCTTTATGGATCAAGATGTTTCCGACACCTGAATCAATAATTTCATCAATATGTTCCTTTTCAAGGATAGTCTCACGGTCAATGATAACCTCGTTACGTTCGATAGATACGACCTCACCGGTATCTTCATCTACAAAGTCTTCAATCCATGTCTTCAATACGCGTGCTGCAAGTTTACGACCGATAATTTTCTGAAGATTTTGCTTTGTTATTTTCACATCTTCAGCTAAGTTAAAGATTTCGAGAATGTCTTTGTCATTCTCAAAACCAATAGCTCTTAACAATGTAGTAACAGGCAATTTCTTCTTACGGTCAATATATGCATACATTACATTATTAATGTCTGTAGCGAACTCGATCCATGAACCTTTAAATGGAATGATACGAGCTGAATATAACTTCGTTCCGTTAGCATGTACACTTTGTCCGAAGAATACGCCCGGAGAACGATGAAGTTGTGATACTACAACACGTTCCGCACCATTGATGACAAAAGTTGCCTTATCAGTCATATATGGTATAGGGCCAAGGAACACATCCTGAATTACCGTATCGAAATCTTCGTGATCGGGATCTGTGCAATACAGTTTCAGTTTTGCCTTCAATGGAACACTATAAGTGAGCCCACGCTCTATACAATCTTTAATGGTATAGCGCGGCGGATCAATATAATAATCCAGGAACTCAAGAACAAAATTGTTTCTTGTGTCGGCAATAGGGAAGTTTTCAGCAAATACTTTATACAATCCCTCATTTTTACGTTTTTCAGGTGGGGTGTCCAGTTGTAGAAAGTCTTGGAATGACTTCAATTGTACTTCCAAGAAGTCCGGATATTCAAGCGGATTCTTTGTTGAAGCAAAATTAACTCTTTGATTTACAGTATTTGAAGACATCTGTCAATGAATTTAGAACTTAATTTTAAATATATACACAAAAAGGTTAAGAATCCTCTGACAAAGAGGATTCTTAACCGAATTACCTGATCACCAGGCTAATGTTTTATTTAAGTTCAACTTCAGCTCCAGCTTCTTCCAATGTTTTTTTCAATGATTCTGCTTCGTCTTTAGCCAAACCTTCTTTTACTACGCTAGGTACACCGTCAACCAGGTCTTTGGCTTCTTTCAAGCCAAGGCCACATGCTTCTTTAACGGCTTTCACAACTTGCAATTTAGCTGTACCAGCATTCTTCAACACTACGTCGAATGAAGTTTTTTCTTCTTCAGCAGCAGCGCCGCCTACAGCAGGGCCAGCAGCAACAGCTACAGCTGCAGCAGCAGGTTCAATACCATATTCTTCTTTAAGGATAGTTGCAAGTTCATTAACTTCTTTTACTGTCAAGTTAACTAATTGTTCTGCAAAAGCTTTCAAATCTGCCATTTTTGTATGTTTTTTAATTGTTCAATTTACTAAAATAATTATTGAATTATCTTTCACTAAGTGTTTGAAGCACTCCGTGAATGGTGTTACCACCTGATTGAAGAGCTGAGATAACATTTTTCGCGGGTGATTGCAGCAATGCAATAATATCGGCGATAACTTCGTTCTTGCTCTTAATGCTAACAAGAGCATCTAATTGCTGAGCTCCAATGTAGAAACTTTCTTCTGCATAAGCAGCTTTCAGTCCCGGAATACCATCCTTAGCGACATTTTTGATCAACTTAGCCGGTGCGTTCGCTGTATTACAGAACATAACAGCTGTTGAGCCTTTCAATGTTTTATAAAGAGGAGTAAAATCTTCTTCGAGGGTATCAAATGCTTTTTGTAAAAGCGTATTTTTCACAACCATCAATTTGATGTCTGCTTTAAAACAGGCTCTTCTCAATGCATTTGTAGCTTCTGCATTCATTGCAGTAAGATCCACCAAATAGAAATGGCCGTATTCTTTAACTGTAGTAGCAATTAGCTCTATAATCGTATTTTTATCTTCCTTTCTCATTATTCGTTTTATTAGATTTCTTCAATTGTTTTCGGGTCAATTTTAATACCCGGACTCATTGTACTCGAAAGATAAATACTCTTTATATATGTACCTTTAGCCGTGCTTGGTTTTAATTTATTCAATGTAGCGATGAATTCTTTTGCGTTACCGCGAATCTTTTCCACATCAAATGAAACTTTACCGATAGAAGTATGAACGATACCGGCTTTGTCAACTTTAAAGTCGATTTTACCTTGTTTTACTTCTTTCACAGCTTTAGCAACATCCATAGTTACAGTGCCACTCTTAGGATTAGGCATCAGGCCACGGGGCCCTAACACACGTCCTAAAGCTCCAATCTTACCCATGATAGATGGCATCGTAATGATTACATCAATATCGGTCCATCCACCTTTGATCTTATCTATGTATTCGTCAAGACCAACATAGTCAGCGCCAGCTTCTTTTGCAGCAGCTTCAACATCAGGAGTACAAAGTACCAATACACGTACATCTTTACCTGTTCCATGAGGAAGTGAAACAACACCTCTCACCATTTGGTTAGCTTTACGCGGGTCAACTCCTAAGCGTACATCAATATCTAATGAAGCATCGAATTTAGTGAAAGTGATCTCTTTCACCAAAGATGCGGCTTCTTTCAGTGAGTATGCTTTCCCTGCTTCAATTTTTTCTGCAGCTAACTTTTGATTTTTTGTCAGTTTACCCATTATAAATTGAAGTTTAATTAATTGTTAACCGGGAACTCCCCTTTTACAGTGATACCCATACTTCTTGCTGTACCTGCAACCATTCTCATAGCAGACTCAATGGTAAAACAATTTAAGTCAACCATTTTATCTTGAGCAATCGTTTGTACTTGTCCCCAAGTGATCTCGGCAACTTTCTTACGATTAGGCTCAGCAGAGCCACTCTTTTGCTTAGTCAGTTCAAGTAACTGAATAGCAACGGGTGGAGTCTTGATTACGAAATCAAAAGACTTATCCGAGTAGTAAGTGATAATTACGGGTAATATTTTACCTGCTTTGTCCTGGGTTCTGGCGTTGAATTGCTTGCAAAACTCCATGATGTTGATCCCTTTCGAACCCAATGCAGGTCCTACTGGGGGCGATGGATTTGCCGCGCCTCCTTTAATTTGTAATTTGATTTGTCCAGCAACTTCTTTAGCCATTTTTATTAATTTATATGTGAATTAATGAAGAATACCACAGCGTAACACCTGCACTATTCTTTTTCAACTTGCATAAAGCCCAATTCGAGCGGAGTCTTCCGTCCGAATATCTTTACCATGACCTTCAGTTTTTTCTTTTCCGTATTCACTTCTTCAACGACTCCACTGAATCCGTTAAACGGTCCAAAAGCTACTTTTACGGTTTCGCCAACAATATACGGGATATTCAAGTCTTCACCTAATTCCTGTAATTCGTCCACTGTACCTAATATTCGATTCACTTCCGATTGTCTTAATGGCACCGGTTTTTCGGAACCGCCTAAAAACCCAATCACATTAGGCGTGTTTCTCAAATGATGAGCAACTTCGCCAACCAGAGCTGCCTCTACCAAAACGTATCCCGGAAGATAACTTCTTTCTTTCACAATTTTTTTACCATTGCGAACCTGATATACTTTTTCGGTAGGAATCAAAACCTGAGAGACATATTCACCAAGATTGCTGTTTTTTATGTCAGCTTCGAGATATTCTTTAACCTTAGTTTCTTTTCCGCTAATAGCACGCAAAACGTACCATTTCTTTTCAATCTCAGACATCTTAACTCTTCGTTTAATGTGGATAGATTATTTTTTCCATGAATGTCTGGAAACAGAAGTCCATCGCGAACACCACCAATGCAATAAGTAGGGAAGCATATAAAACAACTACTGCACTACTAGTTAGTTCGGAATACGTTGGCCACGACACTTTATGAACAAGTTCGTTGTAAGATTCTTTAATGTAGTTTGTTATCTTTTTCATTTCGATAATATTAGCACGGGAGGAGAGGCTCGAACTCCCGACACCTGGTTTTGGAGACCAGTGCTCTACCAACTGAGCTACTCCCGTATAAATCCAGTTTCCATTTACTTCATGGGAACCGGAAATATTTAATAATTAAAGGATTTCAGTAATCTGACCAGCACCTACTGTACGTCCACCTTCGCGGATAGCGAAACGAAGACCCACATTCAATGCAACCGGATAAATCAAATCTACAGTAATAGTTACGTTATCACCTGGCATTACCATTTCTGTTCCTTCAGGAAGAGTAATTTCACCGGTTACGTCCAATGTACGGATATAGAATTGAGGACGATATTTGTTGTGGAATGGAGTGTGACGTCCACCTTCTTCTTTTTTCAGGATGTACACCTCAGCTTTGAATTTAGCATGAGGAGTGATCTGTCCCGGGTGACAGATAACCATACCACGTTTGATTTCGTTCTTGTCGATGCCACGAAGTAGTAAACCTACGTTATCACCAGCTTCACCTACATCAAGAAGTTTACGAAACATTTCAACACCGGTTACAACTGACTTTTTAGCTTCCGATCCAAGACCGATGATTTGAATTTCATCACCAACCTTAACGACACCAGCTTCAATACGACCTGTTGCTACAGTACCGCGACCAGTGATTGAGAATACGTCTTCAACAGGCATCAAGAATGGTTTATCAATATCACGTGGAGGCAATGGAATCCAAGTATCAACTGCATCCATCAATTCCATGATTTTCTCTTCCCATTGAGCAACACCATTCAATCCACCAAGAGCGGAACCTTGGATAACCGGAGTGTTGTCGCCGTCAAAGTCATAAAATGAAAGAAGTTCTCTCATTTCCATTTCTACAAGTTCCAACATCTCAGCATCATCGACCATATCGCATTTGTTCATGAAAACAACCAGCTTAGGTACGTTCACCTGACGAGCCAAAAGGATGTGCTCACGTGTTTGAGGCATAGGACCATCAGTAGCGGCAACTACAATGATAGCGCCGTCCATCTGAGCCGCACCGGTTACCATGTTCTTTACATAGTCAGCGTGACCCGGACAGTCAACGTGAGCATAGTGACGATTAACGGTTTCATATTCAACGTGAGCAGTGTTGATTGTGATACCTCTTTCTTTTTCTTCCGGAGCGTTGTCGATAGAATCGAAAGAGCGCAACTCTGAAAGGCCTTTTTTGGCCAACACTGTAGTGATAGCAGCAGTTAACGTGGTTTTACCGTGGTCGACGTGACCAATTGTACCAATATTAACGTGCGGCTTGGTACGATTAAATTTCTCTTTAGCCATAGCTTTACTTGTTATTTAATTTATGATTAATAATCAGCTTATCTGTATTCAATGAGAGCTGTTACCGGGACTTGAACCCGGGGCCTCTTCCTTACCAAGGAAGTGCTCTACCACTGAGCTATAACAGCAAACAAAAGAGCGGAAGACGGGGCTCAAACCCGCGACCCTCAGCTTGGAAGGCTAATGCTCTATCAACTGAGCTACTTCCGCTTATGCTCACTCGTGGGTAGTGATGGATTCGAACCACCGAAGTCGAAAGACAGCAGATTTACAGTCTGCCCCATTTGGCCACTCTGGTAACTACCCTTTTTCAATCTTACGAACACTGTTTGCCTTGAGCCTCTTGTCGGATTCGAACCAACGACCCCGAGATTACAAATCACGTGCTCTGGCCAACTGAGCTAAAGAGGCAAAGCCAAAAAACTACCGCTACGTCTTAATTGTAAGCGAAACGGCTGCAAATTTAGTCATTTATTTCTTTCCTGCAAAATATTTGCTTTTATTTTTATTTCTTTCTCATCTTTTCTTTATGCTTCATCAATTGCTTTTCCAGCGCCTCAATACAGAGAGTCACAGCTTCTTCAAAAGAGTCACAGATTTTATTGGCATAAAAATCGTAATTCGGAACATAGACTTTAATTCCTGCTTCCTTATTTGTTGCGGTTTCAGGCTTCACTATCTTTAATACGACTTCTACTGAATTTATCTCGTCATAAAACTTTTCCAGTTTAGATACTTTTTTCTGAATAAAAGTCTGCAGATGTTCTGCCGCATCAAAATGAATGGATTGAATTCTAATTTCCATACTAACCTCCTTTTTTTTAAGCTCTTGGATGAGCCTGTTTATACACTTTTTTTAGTTCTTCAAAAGTGGTATGCGTATAAATTTCCGTAGTTGCCAAACTACTATGTCCAAGAAGTTCTTTTATCGTCCCCAGCTCAGCTTCATTATTGAGCATTGTTGTTGCGAAAGTATGTCTCAGTACATGGGGACTTCTCTTCTTTTGCGTTACCACTTTCGAAAGGTTCCGTTTCACGATACTATAGACCAACCCCCTATAAAGCCGTTCGCCATTCTCTTTTACAAAGAACGCGTCGGTCATTCTGGGCGTCTGCTCGTTTCTTATATTAATATATTCAAGCATTGTTTGTTTCAGCTCATCGCCAAAAGGAATCAATCTCTGCTTATTCCTTTTCCCGATCACTTTAAGTTGGGAATAGGAGAAATCAACATCACTGTCATTCAAGCCAATCAATTCCGACAATCGCATGCCTGTAACATAAAATGTCCCGACAATCAACCGATCCCGGCATCCCACAAAACCATCTCCAAAATCAGTCTCATCCAAGAGCCTGTCCATATCGCTCTCCTTTATAAATACAGGCAGAGGTTTTTTCTTTTTCGGACCGGTTATTTTTCGTAATGGGTCCTTAGTTACCTCACCTTGTTTCAGAAGATACTTATAGAAAGACCGGAGAGAACTCAATTTCCGGTTAACGGAACTGGGACTGGAACCTCCATCCATCAGTGAAACAATCCATCCACGGATATCGTCGGCCTCAACAACGGAAAGTTCAAAATCTTCACTACCCCCTTCTCGAAGAAAATTCCAGAACTGAATGATATCCCTGCCATATTCATCTATGGTCTTATCAGAATAGTTCCGCTCGAATCGGAGATAATCAAGAAAAGATTCTGTTAACATAATACCGCTACATCTCATTTATTATATACTGTGCAACGAATATATGAAAAAGAATCTAATAAATCAAAGTATTTTAGATTTATTAATCCTCTATCTGCTGCAGTTTTTGTATGTAAATAGCACGTTCTTTTTTTAGTCTGTTAATCACAGATGGCTTGTCAAACTGTTGTCTGCGTCTTAGTTCTTTAATGGTGCCTGTCTTTTCGAATTTTCTTTTAAATTTCTTCAAGGCTTTTTCAATGTTCTCGCCCTCTTTTACCGGTACTATGATCATTTTAGTTTTTAGATTAAATTATTTATATTTTTTAATTTCGTTTACTTTTAGCGGGGCAAAATTACACATACTTTCTTTATCTTCCAAATTTAGGTGGTTTTTTATAGCATTGTAGATTCAACATCTCAATGCAACTTTGTTCTGCAAATTTAGGAAAAAGATTTCTTTGGATGGATACAACTTTAATTTTTCTCCAGATATTCTTTGGATGGCGAGCTGCGGAATACTGCTTCGAGGACTCAAGAAATGGAGATATACCGATTTTTTATGACAACGCAAAAGACAGCCCTGTGAAGTGTCCGAAAGAGCCGCAAGCCTTTCATCCGTTTTTGTGCACAAAAAACGGATGAAAGGAATTCAAGAGATTCAATCCCCTTCAGAAGGGTTGTGTTGTGGGGTCGTCCATTTGCAAAAATCATATTGAAAGATGGCAGATTCCGATGGAATAGAGATGGAAAAAGTTGTTTTTTAGGGGTTTGTAAGAAAATTTTTCGTATTTTTGTATCCATGCATAATAAACAACTAAAAGATGAAGCATATTACATATTTATTGTTTCTTTTTCTCTACTTATTCCTAAACGCATGTGATGATGATAAGAATGAACCCAAAGAAAACAATGACCGTCCGGAAACAATTGCATGGATAGAAGATACGATGCGAGAACATTATTTTTGGCGGGAAGAAATCAAAAAAGCCGATGCATTAAACTATAACGCTACCCCTAATGCTTTTTTTACAAGTTTGCTTTCATCAAAGGATGGTAAGAACGGCAATCCTTATTCGTATATTGAGAATATCTCCAGTACCACCCGGGGAGCTATCCGGAGTAATTATACGTATGGTTTTGAGTTTTGTATAGTAACCTTTTCTCCAAGTATGGAGATTGGCGCCTGCGTTTTATATGTACTCCCTGACTCACCGGCATCAGGCAAGTTAAAAAGAGGCGATTGGATTTTTGGAATTAACGACAAAAGTCTGACAGAGGAGAGTGTAAAGACTTTGTTTGGAGGTGAAGCAGCTAAATTTACCGTAGCAAATTGGGACCCGATTGTTAAGATATTCTACGAATCTGAAGATATTGATATTGATGCCGCCCGTGCAGTAGAAGATAATCCGATATTCCACCGTGATATTTTCGAGCGGCCAAACAAAAAGATCGGTTACCTTGTATATAACCACTTTACAGCCGGAAAAGAAGATGTAGTTGGCGACACAACTTATGATGATGAATTGCGCAAGCTCTCTAATAGTATTTTTAGCGAAGTCGATGAATTCATTTTAGATTTACGATACAACAATGGCGGTTTACTAACATCGGCTCAATTATTGTGCGCAATCTTCACACCTTTTGATAAACTGAGTGTAGATTTCTTGTGGCTCCAATACAAATATAATGATCCCAGTACCCGGGTTCCTTTCAAAGTAAACGAAACCCTAAGAAACGGAGCCCTAACAGGGGAAAACCTTAATCTGAAAAGATTATATGTATTAGTTAGTTCCATGAGCGCATCGTCATCCGAGGCGGTTATCAATCTATTAGACCCATTTATGGATGTGATCATTATTGGTGAAACGACTGTAGGTAAAAATGTCGGGGCGTCAGAATATGAAAGCGATGACAAAACTTGGAAAATGCACCCGATTATATGTCAGATATTGAACGCCGATAAATTCGCTGATTATACCGATGGTTTTCAGCCACATTATCCTAAAGGAGAAGCTTTTGACTATGACAAAGATGGATATATAGTAGATATTCCTGTACTTTATGAGCTGGGTAATGAAAACGAGCGCCTATTGAAGATTGCATTAGAACTTATTGATAACTCATATACAGGAGATCAGGGAACCCGTTCTTTGCGTACACCAATATCCAAAGAGAAAGTGGCCAGTTCGTTAGACAGGAAAGCGACGAATGGAGTGGTTATTGATATTGAATAATAATGAGATCGCTTCTTTGTTACCTTTGATGGCATTGGAAAGCTTTTCTTTTCCCTTTCATAAATGCTTTTAGTTTAGCAACTATTCCGACTTGTTAAGCTGAAAAAGATTATCCTTTACATTGCAGCATCACTTGACCAACGCATTGCGGAATCAGATGGTAGCTTGGAATGGCTTACCGGAGTTCCTAATCCCCAAAAGACAAATAGCGAATACAATGATTTATTGGCTTCGGTCGATACGGTACTTATTGGTGGACGAGCCTATCGTGAACTTTTAAACATGGAAGTTATTTGGCCTTATCAGGAGTAAATGACGTATGTAGTATCACATCATAATTGGGGGTGCAAAAGAAAAAATACGCTATATTACGGACAATATCATTGAAACCATATCTGCGCTACGCAATGAAAAGGGGAAAGATATTTTGCTGGCTGGTGGTGGTGAATTAACTTCAATGCTTCTTACTGCGGATTTGATAGATGAAATGCAGATAACCTACATTCCTGTGATTTTAGGTAAAGGTATTCCGTTATTTCCAGAACAATCTAAAGAATCGAAATGGAAATTGACAGAAATCCAATCTTACAAATCAGGTAGTTTAATGATAGAATACCGGAAAATTTAGTTCTTGTATCAATCAGATCAATATATAATCATAGGATAGGCTTCACACATATCTATTTCGTAACTTCCTCGAAATGTTGCTGTGCCCAATCAATCATCTGTTGGATTGTTGACATCAGGCTTTTCCCCGTTGCTGTTAATGAGTATTCTACTCGTGGCGGTATTTCTGCATATGCTTTCCGTGTAACAAGATGAGCTTCTTCTAAATGCTTCAATGTATTTGTCAGCATTTTGTGCGAAATATCAGGAATAGTAGCCATTAGCTCTTTATAGCGCATATTATCTTTTACTCCCAAAGAGCATAATACCAACAAAGACCATTTATCACTAATGCGATTCAATACGTTTCTGATTGGACAAGTCGGGTATTGCAAATCTAATTCTCTCATGATTTTACTTATTTAATTCTATTTGCAAATATATGCATAATAACCAAAAGAGAATAATGCTCTTTTCGGCTTATTGTGTCCTGTTGAAATTCATTTCATAAAAAAACTCAAATCCATTTTTGTAATTCGTTGAAATTCAATAATGCTAACCTCTATGGTGAGTAAGTCACCTGTTTGCACGGGCTTTTAAACACATCTACTTTTGCCCTGTATTAATAACTCAATAAATCATAAAAGCTATGAGCAAATTAAGTTTTCTAAACGGTTGGGGAAAAGTAGGAAGTTACTTTACCCGTCGTAGTGCCCAAAGTGTTATGGGTGCAAACCCAATAGCATTTGCTGCATCGGGCTGTAGCTCATCTTGTGGTTCAGGCGATGATGCAAAACCGGTATCGGCATGTGGTACAAGCGACGATGACCAAAAACCTGCATCGGCATGTGGGGCTGGCGATGATGAAAAATCCGCTGCATGTGGTTCAAGTTGCGGTGCAAGCGACGACAAGTAAATGCAAAGCGTCCCGACCTGTATAACGAAATTATGTGGTCGGGACTTCTTTTAAGGCTACAATTATTAAATATTTGAACAATGGAATACTTCGCTTTTCAATGGCATATAACCGATAGCTGCGACCAACGTTGCAAGCACTGCTACATTTTTTCGGAAGACATTCATTTCAAAGTGAAAGAAATGTCTTGGTCTGAAATGGAATCGGTTTTTAAAAACTGTTTTGATATGTGTGAAAAGGCAGGGCGTATTCCATATTTCTATATAACCGGGGGCGATCCTATCCTGCATAGTCGGTTTTGGAATTTAACAGAGCTTTTCAAAGCAAACAATATCGCTTTTTCTATACTCGGCAATCCTTTTCATTTGACCGATGAAGTTTGCCGCAGGTTAAAAGATGCCGGCTGTGAAAGGTACCAATTATCGATTGACGGACTACGCGAAACGCACGATGCGATGCGTAAACCCGGTTCTTTTGATATTACCCTTGAAAAAATTGAAGTCCTCCGCAATGCAGGAATACGCTGTGCCGTTATGACTACTGTTTCGGGAACGAATGCCCACGAAATAGCAGAAATCATAGATACGGTTGTGGAACATAAGGTGAACATTTTTGCTTTTGGACGTTATTGTCCGACAAGTAGCGAGAAAAGTACGCACCTCACTCCCGAACAGTATAAAAATGTGCTTGAAGTCTGTTGGCAAAGATTCGAGCAATACAAAGATAGTGGAACCAGTTTCAACCTGAAAGATCACCTTTGGACGCTATTTCTTTATGAAAAAGGGTTATTCCAAATTCCCGTAGGGTTGAAAGACAATATAATTTATGAGGGTTGTAATTGTGCGAACTGCCACCTCACGATATTACCCAAAGGAAAGGTATATGCGTGTCGCCGCATGGAAAGTAATGTAGGGAATGTATTCGACGAAAAACTGTTTGATATTTTCACAGGCGAAAAAATGGATTATTACCGTGATTACGACAAGTTTGAAAAATGTTCTAAATGCGAACTCAAACGATTTTGTCGCGGATGCCCTGCGGTAGCATTTGGCTATACTGGAAATTTTTATGCTCCCGACCCTCAATGCTGGAAACAAGTA
>JAIRKY010000010.1 GCA_031259755.1 Mediterranea sp. (in: CFB group bacteria)
GGAGGCATTCCATGCGGCATCGTGTACGGCATCGTGAAACTGCTTGCGGCGTTCCGCCGCAATGCCTCCCCTGCAAGGGGGAGGTGTCCGAAGGACGGAGGGGGTTCTCTATACAATTCACCCGAAACGGAGAGGGCTTTTTTATTCTTGCAAATCGCCCAAAAAGTTTCATGATTCACAAAATATGCTTAACTTTGCCGCAATTTGTAATTTTCAGTTTACAAAATGGCTAATGTAATAACTTACCAGGGTATTGTAGAAAGCATCGATCGTTCTCTTATTTCTGTGAGAATCATCCAGGCATCTGCATGTGCTTCATGTAGTGTCAACGGGCGCTGTTCTTTAGCCGGTAGCAAAGAGAAGATCGTCGAAATAGACGTTCCGTATGCCACTTATGAAACAGGCGATCGCGTGACCGTCGCAGGACGAACTTCTATGGGAATGCAGGCTGTACTTCTGGCTTTTGTCGTTCCCTTTTTGATCTTATTCTTTTCCCTTTTCGTCTGTATGCATGTTTCGGGTGGCGATGAACTGCTGTCCGGCCTTATATCTCTGGGGCTATTGATCCCTTACTATTTTGTTGTATGGTTGAATAGAGCCGGACTGAAAAAGAGTTTTTCATTTACAATACAATCTAATTAACGCGCTGAATTTATGAATTTGATTCTGATAGCAGTGATCTCATTGGGAACCATAGCCCTTGTACTGGCGGCTATTCTTTATCTGGCTTCCAAGAGATTCGCCGTGTATGAAGACCCGCGAATCGCTCAGGTGGCGGAACTCCTCCCTCAGGCTAACTGTGGAGGTTGCGGTTATCCCGGTTGCACGGGATTTGCTGATGCCTGTGTAAAAGCGGATACACTCGATGGGAAATTGTGTCCGGTGGGCGGCCAGGAGTTAATGGTTCGGATCGCATCCATCCTGGGTAGGGACGCAGGGACGTCCGAGCCGATGCTTGCGGTAGTAAGATGTAACGGTTCGTGTGCAAACCGCCCCCGTACCAATGTGTACGACGGCGCGGTCAGTTGCGCTATCGCTGCTTCTCTTTACGGCGGCGAGACCGGATGTAGTTATGGCTGTCTGGGATGTGGCGACTGTGTTTCTGCTTGTCTGTTCGATGCGATCCGGATAAACCCCGGGACCGGGCTTCCCGAAGTGATCGAAGATAAATGTACAGCTTGCGGCGCTTGTGTGAAAGCATGCCCGAAGTCGATTATCGAACTACGGCCCAAAGGAAAGAAGTCGCGCCGCGTTTATGTGTCTTGCGTGAATAAGGACAAAGGGGCGGTGACCCGTAAGGCGTGCGAGGTGGGTTGTATCGGCTGCGGAAAATGCGTAAAGGCCTGTCCGTTCGAGGCGATCGCATTGGGGGATAACCTGGCCTGTATCGACTTTAATAAATGTAAGTTGTGCCGTAAATGTGTTGAAGTTTGCCCGCAACATACCATTACAGAAGAAAACTTCCCTCCTCGTAAACCCAAAGAAGAGGTGGCGGTCGAAGCATGATCATGAAGAATAATAAACAGATTAAATACATAAACGGAATGTTGAAGACATTTTCAATGGGTGGAATTCATCCGCGCGAAAATAAATATTCAGCGCATCAACCCATCAGAATCGCAACTGTTCCCGCGAAGGCCGTTATTATGCTGGGGCAACACATCGGGGCGCCTGCAAAGCCGGTTGTGGCGAAAGGGGATGTGGTTAAGGTGGGAACCCTTATTGCCGAAGCCAACGGTTTTGTATCGGCGGCGGTTCACTCTTCGGTGAGCGGTAAAGTAGCGAAGATAGATTCCATCATTGATGCCGGCGGATACGCCAAACCGGCGATCTTTATCGATGTGGATGGCGACGAATGGGAAGGACATATTGACCGTACCCCCGGTCTGGTAAAGGAATGTACGCTCTCAGCGGAAGAGATCGTCAGAAAGATCGCGGATGCCGGTATTGTCGGATTGGGCGGCGCTTGTTTCCCTACCCAGGTGAAATTGACTCCTCCTCCTGCGGCGAAGGCGGAATGTATCCTTATAAATGCGGTGGAATGTGAGCCTTACCTTACGGCAGACCATCAGTTGATGTTGGAGCGCGCCGAAGAGATCATGGTAGGGGTGAACCTTCTGATGAAGGCCGTGAAAGTGAATAAGGCATTTATCGGCATTGAGAATAACAAGCCCGATGCCATAGCGTTGATGGCGAAAGTTGCTTCCGGTTATGCCGGTGTAACGGTTGTACCGTTGAAAGTACGCTATCCCCAGGGCGGTGAGAAACAGTTGATCGATGCTGTGATGTCCCGTCAGGTAGCCAGCGGCGCTCTTCCGGTTTCTGTTGGCGCGGTCGTTCAAAACGTAGGTACGGCGTATGCTGTTTACGAGGCCGTTCAGAAAAATAAGCCTTTAGTAGAACGTGTCATTACCGTAACCGGGAAGTCTGTGAAGCAACCGTCTAATTTTCTTGCGCGTATCGGTACACCGGTGCAGCAGTTGATCGATGCTTGCGGTGGGCTGCCGGAAGATACCGGTAAGATCATCAGCGGCGGCCCGATGATGGGGAAAGCTTTGGTGAACACAGATGTGCCGACGGCTAAAGGCAGCTCCGGTATTCTGATCATGAACACGAAAGAGGCGAAGCGCGGCGAACGTAAGAGCTGCATACGGTGCGCTAAATGTGCAGGCGTTTGCCCGATGGGGCTGGAGCCTTATTTGTTGTCGGTTTTAGCCGAAAAGGGAGATTTCGAAAGAACGGAAAGCGAACGTGTTATGGACTGTATAGAATGTGGCTCCTGTCAGTTCACCTGTCCCGCCCGCTTACCTTTGCTCGACTATTGCCGTTTAGGAAAAGCTAAGGTCGGCGCGATGATCCGTTCACGTCAAACTAAAAATTAGCCTGATATATGGAAAAGAAATTGATCGTATCCTTATCGCCCCATATTCATAGCGGCGATAGCATACAAAAGAATATGTACGGTGTGTTGATCGCACTGATACCGGCTTTTATCGCATCGCTTACTCTTTATGGCTTAGGGGCGTTGGTCGTTACCGCCACATCAGTCATTGCCTGTGTGTTGTTCGAGTGGGTGATCGCCAACTATCTTCTGAAGAAAAACACAAACTCGGTCTGCGATGGCTCTGCCGTTATTACCGGCGTACTGTTAGCGTTTAACCTGCCTTCTAATCTTCCGGTCTGGATCATTATTCTCGGCGCTTTGTTTGCTATTGGGGTCGGGAAGATGTCTTTCGGAGGATTAGGTAATAACCCTTTCAATCCGGCATTGGCTGGTCGTGTGTTTTTGTTACTCTCTTTTCCGGTACAAATGACTACCTGGCCGGTTACCGGCCGGTTAGGATCGTATGTCGATGTAGAGACGGCCGCGACTCCGCTTGCTATTATGAAAAGGATCATTCATAACGATCCCAGTACGACGTTGGCAGACCTTCCGGGTTCGTGGGACCTGTTTATAGGAACTCATCCCGGATGTCTGGGTGAAATAAGCGCCGTCGCCCTGCTTATCGGACTTGTATATATGTTATGGAGAAAGATCATTACCTGGCATATCCCGGTATCTGTTCTGGCGACAGTATTTATCTTCTCCGGCATTATGCACCGGGTTGATCCCGGAATATATGTATCTCCGGTCATTCAACTTCTTTCGGGCGGTTTGTTACTCGGCGCTATTTTCATGGCGACCGATTATGTGACCTCTCCGATGAGTAAAAAGGGTATGTTGATCTACGGTATAGCTATCGGCCTTCTGACAGTGATTATCCGTATGTTCGGCGCTTATCCCGAAGGTATGTCGTTTGCCATTTTGATCATGAATGCCTTCACTCCGTTGATAAATATGTATTGTAAACCAAAACGCTTTGGGGAGGTGGCGAAAAAGAAATGAAAAAGCTGGGATCATCACTTAAAAATATGTTGTTGGCGCTCACAGGCGTAACGGTTATTGCCGTAGGGCTACTTGCTTACGTTAATGAGTTGACGAAGGAACCCATTGCTACGGCAAACATGAAAGTATTGAACGACGCGTTGGAAAAAGTCGTACCGGAGTTCGACAATAATCCTGTGGCGGAATGTGATACCATATTCGAAGAAAAGAACGGCAAACAACTTGTTCAGTATATTATTTATCCGGCGAAAAGTGGCGGACAGCTTGTGGGTACAGCCGTGCAAGCCACATCTTTAGGATTCGGAGGAGAGATCAAAGCTCTTGTCGGTTTTGACGCCGCGGGTAAAATCTATGATTATGCATTGTTAGCCCATGCCGAAACCCCGGGATTGGGATCGAAAGCCGATGTATGGTTCAAGAAAGGAAGCAGAGGAGATATTGTGGGTATGGATCCGGGAAAAGCGCCTTTGGTCGTAAAGAACGATGGCGGACAAATTGATGCGATTACAGCTTCTACCATTACTACCCGCGCTTTTTTGAATGTGGTGAATGCCGCATACGCTGCTTACAAAGGAAATCCTGACGGATTTACTTCGGCTTCTCAACAGGCCGATACAGATACGAACACTTCTGCTACAACGAAAGTCGAACCTACTGATTCCATCAGCGCTAATTAAAAGAAAGGAGTATAAGAGATGAATAACTTTAAAGTATTAATGAACGGGATCATCAAAGAAAATCCGGTACTTGTGCTTCTGCTTGGCATGTGCCCGACATTGGGTACTACCTCTTCCGCCATAAACGGTATGGGGATGGGGCTGGCTACCGCGTTTGTGCTTATCTGTTCGAACCTGGTGATCTCCCTGGTTAAGAACCTGATTCCCGATATGGTGCGTATTCCCGCTTTCATTGTGATCATTGCGTCATTCGTTACATTGCTTCAAATGGTTATGCAAGCGTATGTACCCGATCTATACGCTACGTTGGGGCTTTTTATTCCTTTGATCGTGGTAAACTGTATCGTACTTGGGCGTGCTGAAGCTTTTGCCGCTAAAAACAATCCGGTCCGTTCAATGTTCGATGGCTTGGGGATGGGGCTTGGTTTTACATTGGCTTTGACTTTATTGGGCGCTACCCGTGAACTTTTGGGTACAGGTAAAATCTTCAACCTCACCCTTTACTCTGAAAAATACGGAATGTTGTTGTTTGTGCTTGCGCCGGGTGCGTTTATTGCCTTGGGTTATCTCATTGCCATAATAAACCGCGTAAAGTAGTAAGTAACCATGCGGTATCGTCTCTAACGGCAAGATTCCAACTACTTACTACTTTAACTACTTATTACTTAACTATTTATTATTTATGGAATATATCATTATATTTATCTCGGCCATTTTTGTGAACAACATCGTGTTGTCGCAATTCCTGGGTATCTGCCCTTTTCTGGGAGTTTCCAAGAAAGTGGAAACAGCTACCGGTATGGGAGCGGCAGTAACATTCGTGCTTACTATCGCTACGATCGTCACTTTCCTGATACAGAAGTATGTGCTCGATACTTTCGGCTTGCAATATTTGCAAACCATTACTTTTATTTTAGTCATTGCCGGTTTGGTACAGATGGTAGAGATCATTTTGAAGAAAGTGTCGCCGGCTCTTTATCAGGCATTGGGTGTGTTCTTACCATTGATCACGACAAACTGTTGTATTCTCGGGGTAGCGATCCTCGTCATTCAGAAAGATTATGATCTTCTTACAGGTGTTGTTTATGCTTTCTCTACAGCTATTGGATTTGCCTTGGCGTTGCTCCTTTTTGCCGGTTTAAGAGAGCAGATGAGTCTCGTAAAACTACCGAAAGGTATGGAGGGAACGCCCATCGCGCTCATAACCGCCGGGCTTTTGGCTATGGCTTTTATGGGTTTCTCGGGTATTGTTAACTGAAATTTAACTCATACTTATCTGCTCATTAATTCATTTATTTATATAAATTTGCAACGAATAATAAAAACTGATAGGTAAAACACCATGGGAAAGAGAATTCTGGTTACTGGAGGCACCGGATATATAGGGTCTCACACAGTTGTAGAGCTACAACATTCGGGTTACGAAGTTATTATTATAGATAACTTGTCAAATTCAGGAGCTGATGTTGTAGATAATATAGAAAAAGTATCCGGTATTCGTCCGGTCTTTGAAGAACTGGATTGTCTTGATTACGATGGTTTGGATGCGTTGTTTACCAAATACAAAGGGATTGAAGCTATTATTCATTTTGCTGCCAGTAAGGCTGTGGGTGAATCTGTTCAAAAACCTTTATTGTATTATCGGAATAATTTGATGTCTTTGATCAATCTTTTAGAGTTGATGCCTGAACACCATGTCGACGGGATTGTATTTTCGTCTTCATGTACGGTCTATGGACAACCGGATGAACTTCCGGTGACAGAGAACGCTCCGATAAAGAAAGCGGAATCTCCGTACGGAAATACAAAACAGATCAATGAAGAGATCGTTCGGGATACTGTTGCTTCCGGAGTTCCGGTCAACGCCATATTATTGAGATATTTTAATCCGATAGGCGCTCATCCCAGTGCGTTATTAGGAGAATTGCCTAACGGAGTGCCTCAGAACCTGATACCCTACCTTACGCAAACTGCTATAGGCATTCGTGAAAAGCTAAGTGTATTCGGTGATGATTATAATACTCCCGACGGGTCTTGCATTCGTGATTTTATTCATGTCGTCGATTTGGCCAAAGCCCATGTAATTGCGATTGATAGGATTTTGCAAAAGAAACAGAGATCCAACGTCGAGGTTTTCAACATTGGAACAGGCCGAGGCCTTTCGGTTTTAGAGTTGATACATGCTTTTGAAAGCGCTACCGGTGTAAAATTGAATTACGAGATCGTAGGCCGCCGTGCCGGAGATATAGAGCAGGTATGGGCTGATCCGGAATATGCGAATAAAGAATTAGGATGGAAAGCTGAAACCAGCGTTGAAGATACGCTTCGTTCCGCATGGGCATGGCAGTTGAAACTGCGTGAAAGAGGTGTACAATAAAGGCTAAAGTTCAACGATATGAAGAAAAACAAATGATCCCTCTCATTTGTTTAGAAGATGCAAATTGACTTGATATTACTTTTATGGAATAAAAGGAAAGTAATTACCTGTGTCTCCCCGACACTGGCAAGTTGATTGTAACGTAGTTTTGTCGTGTTTTATTTTGTGTTTGTGTTGTGGCGGTACTGCGATGAGAATCGCGGTATCGTTTGTTTTTATACCCTTCCATTATTAAACAACGTGAGTTCTAAGGCAGGGAACTGTCGTTTCAAAGCATGAAACACTTTGTTTCAAGGCAAGAAACACTTTATGGCAATCTGAAACAGAAGTAGTTGGAATAGGAAAGCGTAGTTGGGACAAGGCTTCCTTTATCGAATAGTCCAAATACGGATGAACCGGATCCGCTCATAGATGCGTACAACGCTCCCTGCCGGTATAGCTTTTCTTTTATTTCGCCTATTTCCGGATATCGCAGAAAGACGCTCTCTTCGAAATCGTTGATCATGAGTTCTCTCCATTCGGTAATAGGGCGCGTAATTGTTTCCTTAAGCGAATGGAGCGGTTTTCGTGGTTTGATAGCTGCGAATGCCGCTTTGGTTGAGACGAATACATCGGGTTTGACCACTACCAACTGATAGTCTTTCAGTGATAGCGGAACCGGTGAAAAAATATTGCCGGTACCTGCTGCGAAGGTTGCCCGGTTTTGAATAAAGAAAGCGCAATCTGCGCCTAATCCGGAAGCATAACCCTCTAACGCTTCAACGGATAAACCCAATGAAAACATCTCATTAAGCAGCTTCAGCATGCATACGGCATCAGCCGACCCTCCTCCCAGGCCCGCACCTGAAGGGATATGCTTATATAAATGAATATCGACAGGAGGAAGGTTGAATTTCTCATCAAGCGTCAGATAAGCTTTAACAACGAGATTGTCTTCCGGTTTACCTTCGATTACTGTTCCGTATTGATGAAAGGTGAATTTATTGCTGCTGTTTGTAGCGAGATTGATCTCCAACGCGTCTTCCAGGGGAATGGGGTAAAAAACAGTTTCCAGGTTATGGTATCCGTCCGGGCGTTTTTCGGTGATGTTTAATCCCAGGTTTATTTTGGCATTCGGAAAAGCGATCATATTGAATGATGAATGAGTTAGCTCTGCATGGATACAAAAGTAAGAAGAATTTCGTTGGGTTTCAACAGTTACCTGTTCAAAACTATACTCAAATAAGTTTTGATGGAGCGAATTCTTTTTCTGTTGGATTTGCTACCTTTGCTTCCCATAAATAAAGAAGGTAAAAAGATGGCGGAACAGCAGAAAAAGACCCGTAATACAAGAGCGAAATCCCAATCACCAACCGTAGTTGGAGATTATGGACGTATCCAGCCGCAGGCGCGCGAGCTGGAGGAAGCTGTATTGGGAGCGCTGATGATTGAAAAAGAGGCGTATTCACAAGTAAGTGAGATCTTGCGTCCGGAGTCTTTTTACGATCACATCCATCAACTTATATATGCTGCTATTACTGATTTATCTGTTCGTCAGGAACCTGTGGATATTTTGACGGTAACCGAGCAGTTGAGAAGGAAAGGTGAGCTGGAAGAAGTTGGCGGGCCGTTCTACATCACCCAGTTGAGCGGTAGAGTAGCTTCTTCCGCCCATATCGAATACCATGCCCGGATCATTGCGCAGAAGTTCCTGGCGCGTGAGCTTATCACTTTTACCAGTGGCATACAATCGAAAGCCTTTGATGAAACCCTGGATGTGGATGACCTGATGCAGGAGGCGGAAGGTAAGCTCTTCGAGATTTCCCAGCAGAACATGAAGAAGGATTATACGCAAATCAATCCCGTAATTGCCGAAGCGTATCAGTTACTTCAAAAGGCGGCTGCCCGCCCGGATGGTTTGAGCGGATTGGAGAGTGGATTTACCGGATTGGATAAGATAACTTCCGGTTGGCAGAACTCCGACTTGATCATTATTGCCGCCCGCCCCGCGATGGGTAAGACGGCTTTCGTCCTTTCAATGGCGCGTAATATCGCTGTAAATTTCAGGAATCCCATAGCCCTGTTTTCTCTTGAAATGAGTAATGTTCAGTTGGTAAACCGTCTGATCGTGAACGTTTGTGAGATTCCGGGCGATAAGATAAAGAGCGGCCAGCTACTTCCTTATGAATGGCAGCAATTGGATATAAAACTGAAAGATTTGATCGATGCTCCTCTTTATGTAGATGATACGCCGTCGCTCTCCATATTTGAACTTCGTACCAAAGCCAGGCGTTTGGTGCGTGAACATGGCGTCAAAGTGATCTTTATCGACTACTTACAACTGATGAATGCCAGCGGTATGTCATTTGGTAACCGTCAGGAAGAGGTAAGTACCATTTCTCGTTCACTTAAAGGGCTGGCAAAAGAATTAAATATTCCTATCATCGCACTTTCCCAGTTGAATCGTGGCGTGGAGAACCGTGAAGGGATCGAGGGTAAACGTCCGCAATTGAGCGACCTTCGTGAATCCGGCGCGATTGAGCAGGATGCCGATATCGTGTGCTTTATCCACCGTCCCGAATATTATAAGATATATCAGGGTGAGAAAGGAGAGGATTACCGGGGTATGGCGGAGATCATTATTGCCAAGCATCGTAATGGCGCTACCGGCGATATCTTACTGCGCTTTAAGAAAGATTACGCCCGCTTCCAGAACCTGGATGATGATATAGTGATACCTCCTCCATCGGAAAACGGAATAAGTGGAGTAAGCTTTAACTCCAGCATGAATAAAGGTGCGGGCGTTCCTTCGCTGGTACCGGAAGGCCCGTTACCTTTTTAACCCCGTGTTGCCGCTATTTTATTATAGATTCTTTTTGCCATAAAGACATCAGGTCGGATAAAACATGTTCTTTCCTTCCCAGGGTGAATTGTCGAAGTTCGCTTTGCATGCTTTTCCCGTATGTTCGTCTATTTCGCAGGGTGCGTAGCGTCCGTTTATGGTGTTGTACATGAATAGCGCTTCTCCTTTTTCTCCCAGGCGCCTGAACCTCATTTTTGTATGTGTATCCTTGTCGCTCCGGCTTTGTAGTCGCGTTCCACGGTCAGTCCGAAGTCGCATTTGTTGTAGAAGGCGGCCGTTTAAATCTAATCTTTCCATTTTATTTTGAGTTTGTGTTGTTTTGGCCTGTTAACCACAGATTACACGATTACACAGATTTTCTATTGGAACGCGGATCAACGGTTTGAAACGCAGATGAACGCAGATTTCCGCAGATTATTTATTAAACACGGAGAAGAATAATCTGCGTAAATCTGCGTAAATCTGCGTTTCAAATAATAAAAATCTGTGTAATCGTGTAATCTGTGG
>JAIRKY010000013.1 GCA_031259755.1 Mediterranea sp. (in: CFB group bacteria)
TTGGCTTGTACTACTTGTATAGTTATGTAAATCTATCAAAGAACGAAAGCGGTCAAGGCCGCAACAGGCGCTATCATTTCTGAAAAGCGAGTGCAAAGATAGACGCTTTATAATTAACATGCAAACAATACAACCAAATATTTCTCAAAAAAAAATATAAGATACACATAAATCACTGACAACCAAACAGGTACACAACCGGAAACTTACAACAATAACTGAAAATATTACGGCACGAAGTAGTACGAAAGTCTCCATGCTCCACCTAAGATACCTCCTGAAGCCTCGATTTCTATTTCTTTAAGGAAACGTCTATCTATTGTATTAAGAAACATCACTTTGTTTTTCCTTCTTCATTTGAGAAAAAGCAAAAACTATAAAGAAGAACTGTAATTCCGTAAATTTTCAATCTTGTTTTCATGGTGTTACAATTTTATTAATCTATATCTGCAAAAGTAGAATTTAGACCATATAACTACAAGTATGTAACGTCACATTTATGTCACATTTTGTAACTACTGATTATCAGCATATGAAAAAAATATATGAAACACCCGTTGACGGAATTAAATTAGCGCATATTTTTCAGGCTATTTTTTTTGTTTAACTTTGGCAACGCATATTAATCCGTAAAACATGATGAACGAACTGATCCTACCCCGATTCCTGCAAAAAGGTGATAAAGTTATTATCTTATCGCCATCGGGCAAAATAGATAAATCACTTCTGGCAGGAATGAAGAAAAGCCTGGAGTCATGGGGATTGGAACCTGTCATCGGGAAATATGCCGGACATTCTTCAGGACTCTATGCAGGAACAATCGAACAACGTACCAACGACCTGCAAAAAGCAATGGACAGTAAAGATATAAAGGCCATCTTCTGTAGTCGGGGAGGTTATGGCGCCATACATCTTATCGACAAGTTGGATTTCACCCTTTTCCGCTCGTATCCCAAATGGCTCATAGGGTACAGCGATATAACGGTTCTACATAATCTCTTTCAAACCAACGGTTATGCCTCATTACATGCTCCGATGGCTCGTCATTTATCATTAGAAGCAGAAGAAGATCTTTGCAGTATATATATGAAAGATATTCTGTTTGGAAGAATGCCCGAATATACGTGCAAGCCTCACAAGCTGAACCGGTTGGGAATAGCCAAAGGCATTTTAAGAGGCGGCAATCTGGCTGTACTGTATGGATTACGTGGCACTCCGTACGATATACCGGCCGAAAACACAATCTTATTTATCGAAGATATCAATGAGCGTCCACATGCGGTAGAACGTATGATCTACAATCTCAAACTCAGTGGAGTTCTGGAAAAGCTTTCAGGAATAATTGTCGGACAGTTCACCGAATATGAAGAAGATAAATCCCTGGGCAAAGAACTATATAGAGCGCTGGCGGATATCATGAAAGTATACCATATCCCGGTATGCTTCAATTTCCCTGTAGGACACGTAACTTATAATTTACCTCTGATCTGTGGCTGTGAAGTTGAACTCTCCGTCACCGGAAAAGCGACTAAATTAAAGTTTTAAGTTGTCATGCGGCATCGTAATTCTCAATTTCCAATTCTCAATTCTCAATTTATATGTACCTTTGTACACTCAAGGACGCTAAAAACAAAAAAGGAAATGAAACAATACATGATATTAGGATTTACGGCATGCTTGTTGCTTGCCGTCACATCGTGCAAAACGGGAAACAACAGTAAAGCGAAAGACACTGCCGAACAACATGTAATTGTTCCGGAGTTCAATGCCGATAGCGCATATAACTATATTCAGGCACAGGTGGATTTCGGCCCTCGCGTACCCAACACCCAAGTACATGTGAAGTGTGGCGAATATCTGGCAAACAAATTGGAAGAGTACGGAGCTAAAGTCACCAACCAATACGCTGACCTGTTGGCTTTTAACGGAACAATATTAAAAGCCAGGAATATCATCGGTTCCTATAACCCCGAACATAAAAAGCGTATTCTTCTATTCGCGCATTGGGATACCCGTCCCTGGTCGGACAATGATCCCGATAAAAAGAACCATCACACTCCCGTCCTGGGAGCGAACGACGGAGCAAGCGGTGCAGGTGTCTTATTGGAGGTAGCCCGTTTGATCAACCAACAAGCCCCTGCTTTGGGAATCGACATCATTTTCTTTGATGCCGAGGACTATGGCGCGCCTCAATTCTACAACGGCAATCATAAAGAAGAATATTGGTGTTTAGGCGCGCAATACTGGGCGCGCAATCCGCATGTCGCAGGATACAACGCACGCTTCGGCATCCTGTTAGATATGGTAGGAGGCAAAAATGCCACTTTTTATCGTGAATGCTACTCGGAAGAATATGCCAGGAGCATAAACAAGAAGATTTGGAGAAAAGCAGAAGAATTAGGATATAGCGCTTTCTTTATAGATGAAAGAGGATCCATGATCACAGACGACCATTTGTTTGTGAACAGAATAGCCCGTATCCCAAGCATTGACATTATACCGAACATTGTCGGCGCCAAACATTCGAGCTTCGGCGATTTCTGGCATACCGTAAACGACGATATGGGCGAAATAGATAAAAATACATTGAAAGCCGTGGGACAAACCGTACTTGCGGTGATCTATAACGAAAAATAATAGGATGACTATCAACGAAAAGCAAGACAAGATCATCGAAGAGTTCAATACATTCGACGAGTGGATGGACCGTTATCAAATACTTATTGACCTGGGTAATGAACTGGCGCCACTCGACGAAAAGCATAAAACCGATCAGAATCTTATCGAAGGCTGCCAGAGTCGCGTTTGGTTACAGGCAGATTACATAGACGGAAAAATTGTTTTTCAAGCCGAGAGCGATGCCTTGATCGTCAAAGGTATTATCACATTGCTTGTTAAAGTTCTATCAGGACACACTCCTGATGAAATATTAAACGCTAACCTCTACTTTATAGATAAGATCGGTTTAAAAGAACATCTATCGCCTACACGTAGCAACGGGTTATTATCGATGGTGAAACAAATACGCATGTATGCGCTGGCATACAAGGCAAAGGGATGAATAGGATGAGCGAAACCTCGTAGCGGCACATTGCCGCTACGAGGTAGTTCGTTGCTACCAGCCCGGATTTTGGGTTAATGTATATCCTTTGTCCTTATAAGCTGTGATTTGTCCTGATGGTATGGCTCTCAGGTAATTCCTTTCAGAGTTCAATTCTCCTTTAACAAATGTGCGCAGTGTGCTTGCTTTGTCGCTATAGTAACTGATGTATCCTTTGGTTGCAGTTCCTCCCGGATTGCTTGGATCATATAGAACGACTTTTTCCGATATACCTGGATAGTTGTCTTTATCTACCCATGCTCCAAGAACGGTTTTGCTCGGATTGGTTCCATTTGTAGAATTCAGGTATTCAAATTTGGCCCATCTATTCAGATCATCAGCACGTCTTCCTTCCATCATCAGTTCTGTACGGCGCTCTCTGCGGATCTCCCAAAGAATCGGGTCTACTGTAGAGTCGCGTGCCGGATCATTGATCACTGTTCCATTCACGCTTAGATTGTTTCCCGACAGTGTTACTGATGGTAGCTGTCTAGGAACGGCAGGTGTTTCGCCCCATTTTGTCAGTTCTCTTCTTCTGATCTCATTTATTGATTTGTCCAGATCGGTTTGTACAAAGGCGTCACCACCTACTTTACTGATTTCGTAACGAGCTTCCACATAGTTCAGTAACACTTCCGCATAACGAATCACAGGTGCATCGGCAGGGCTTAACAATCCTGTTACATAGGATGAACCGGCTGCTCTCCAATCTTCGTTCAGGAATTTCTTCGATGCAAATCCGGTTGAGGAAGCAGCAGAATGAATACCGGAATTCAGAATACGGAGCGAATCAACAAACGTATCATAGATTCTCGGATCACGATCAATGAACGCATTCTCAATACTCGGATCGGTAGTACCCTGATAGTTTGGAGATTGGCCTATGGGCAAACCATCAAGACAAAGATAACTTTCAATGGCGTCAATGGTAGCCCCACCCAGATTTTGATCTTCTTTGGCGTTGTATGCCATCAGGGCATTGCACGAAACACCGGTTGTATATTCCCTGTAGAAAATGATCTCATCGTTACTTGAAATATCGTCTGAAGTAAACAAGGCATTATAAGTGTTACCCATATTGTATTCACCGGATTCCATCACAACTTTTGCTCCATTTATGGCTCCTTCAAAGAACTTCTTCAGATCGGCATTCGGTACGGTTTGTGATGCAGTACCTATAGTTGTTCCATGATACTTTAGCCATGTGGCGTGATACAGCATATTGCGGGACATCAATCCACCAACAAGGTATTTATGAACTTGTAGTTTGGTGTCATTTGTCCTTACATGATCAAGTGCATACTGATAATCTTCCAGGATTTTTCCAACCACGGTCAACTGCGGTTCTCTATTCTTATACAGTGTTTCATTGTCGGCCGGGTCTATTGCGAAATCAATGTATGGAACATCACCATAGGTTTTTACCAGCGTACTGTAGGCAAGTGCGCGAAAAAACCGGGCAACACCTGTCCAATGGTTCTTCGCTTCGTCCTCAATATCCATAGTTGGAATCTCAGCAAGCATAACATTGGCTTTGCGTATTATTTCAAAGTGGTCTTTCCATGTGCTTACCACGCTATTGATTCCGGTAATGTTCGAAGTAGGGAAGAACAAACGTTGGTCGGTATCCGTAGTGACGCTACTTGTCAAAAGAAAATCATCATTGTAAGAGTCTCCGGAGAAATAGCCCCCGAAAGTACGATAATCTTGGGCATATCCTACAAAATACGTTGAATAGAAACCTTGAGCATAAGTTCTCAGGCTGACTTCGTTTATCCAATAAGAGTCGTTTGTCAACTTGTCAAGCGGATCTTTATCCAGAAAGTCGTCGCAGCTATACGTTGACACAAGGGTAAAGAAACATCCGATGTATAAAAGATATTTTTTCATATTCCGAATTTTTAGAATGATTAAAGAGTAACCTGTAAACCGAATGAAAGCGTACGTTGGTAAGGATAACTACGTCCGAAGTTACGGGCGTCGGCTGCTGTTCCAACATAGCGAACGTCTATTTCAGGATCAATGTCGGGTTTGACGTTATCAAACTCAAATAAATTTTCTGCCGTGAAATAAACCCTCAGGTTTTTGATATATGCTTTGTTTACCCATGCTTTAGGTAATGTATAGCCTAATGTCAAAATCTTACAACGCAGATAAGCCATATTGAGCAAATATCTGTCATTGACCGTATAGTTGCCTGAGGCAACTTGTGAATAGTTCATTGGACGTGGATAGAATGCATTCGTATTATCCGACCTCCAATAATCTTCCGCTCCTTTGTAATAGGGCTCTCCGGCAGTATAACCCGGCAACACCTGATTACCCATAGCCCATAGGTCGCGTTTGCCTATACCTTGGAAAAACATATTGAAATCGAATCCTTTGTAATCGGCTCCAATACTAAACCCATATTCATAGCGTGGCAATGCATTGCCGATGATGCTGTAATCTTTCGGATCGCCAGTGCTGGCGCCTTTCTTGATAAAACCATCTTCATCCAGGTCTTTATACAAAACATCACCGGGAGCGAATTTGTATCCTGATGGGAATACAGATGTTTGGTCGGGAATGTGCGATAGAAGTTTGCCATTCGTATCGAAATCGCTTTCCTGAAGTAGGCGATCAACCTGTAACCCCCAAATGTCTCCTAATACCATGCCTTCCTTATATACACTGGTATCCGAGAACCAGCCGTTACCATTTCCACCATAGGCGGGAATAGCTGTGTTTTCAGTCCAGTTTGTTACTTTCGTCTTATAATCGGATAGTTGAGCGCCCAATGTAATAGCTATACCATTCTTGAATTCATGACGGAAATCGACTGCTAATTCCCATCCCGGAGTTTCCATCTTACCCGAGTTCTGGTATGGGCTGGTAGCTCCGAGGGTTTGTGGCAGGTTGGCTGTCGCCAGAATATCACTGGTTGTTCTTTTATACCAATCGAATGTAACACCTAATTTATCTTCAAAGAAACGAGCATCAAAACCAAAGTCAATGGTTTTAACCGTTTCCCAGGTTAGAGATTGAGATACTACAGTAGGCGTACCGGTTGTTGTTTGACTAATGCCATTGATATACCAGCTTTTTGAAGTGCTTAAAGTGGAGACGAATCTGTCCAGACCCACGTCTTGGTTACCAATGGTTCCATAAGAACCTCTTAGTTTCAACGATGACAATACAGGATAAAGTGGTTTCATGAAGTTCTCTTCCGAGATTCTGTATCCGACAGATACCGAAGGGAAGAAGGCGAACCGGTCACCTTTCGGGAAACGTGAAGATCCGTCATAACGTCCGTTCAACTCAAACAGATAACGATCCATGAAAGCATAGTTGATACGTCCGAAAAAACCGGCTACCGCCCAACTGTTATGCGCTGAACTTACGGTTTGGTCGCCTGTGGCAAGATTCAACTCTGGCTTTTGTGCGCTAAGCAACCCATTTCGTTTTGCACTGATAAACTTATACTTACTCTCTTCGATGTTTGAACCTGCCATTACTTTAAAATCATGATCGCCGATCCGCTTTGAATAAGTAGCTACAATGTTGTTGGTTAACATCTGTCTTCTGGACCTTTCCTCCAAAGCATAATCGTAACTGGCAGAGATGTAGTTTTTATAAGAGTTCTTCAATGCATTGCTGCTTGTATATGCTGTGAAGATATCATAAGCATATACCTTATCTCCATGTGCATGATAGCGTTCCTCGATGGTTGTATAGATCACATCCGCATCGACCGTCAATCCTTCAATTGGCTTCAATGTAACACCTCCGCCCAAACGGACAAAATCTCTCTTACGGCTTGTCATTGGCGCTTGTTGCAACTCGGTCAAAGCGCTTCTCATTGATTTACCATCAATTGTACCATAAGGATATATAGGTTGCCATCTGTAGAGATAATACATGTGATCGTAAAGACCGGAGTTGTACACGAACGGTTTGCTGATGTCTGTTCTTGTGTACATAGTGTTAGCCCTGAGCGAGATGTATTTATTGACTTCTGTATTCAATGTCAGATTAGCGTTATACCTGTCATAAGTATCTGGGTTATCTTTCGTTAAACCCTCCTGAGTCAGGTATCCTAATGTAATGCCATAGTTTGTTTTTCCATTACCTCCTGTAACCGAAAGATTATGATTCTGCTGTGGCATCCAGTCTTTGATATACATATCATACCAATCCCAGGTTCTATAAATGTGTAATCCGGAAGCATCGTACTCATAATCCCTTCCTTCTACCATTTCCGAACCTAAGCCTTTTCCATTGCCATATTTCTCATAGAAATCTTTCAACCCGGCCACTGTCTTATCGTCAACAATGATATTGGCTACCATATTATATGAATTAGCTGATGCAGGTGAGTTTTTCATACCTTGCAAGTTGATCTCAGCTTGTTGCCATCCCGGCAATTGCTCCGATTTTTGAGTTGGCGTACGCCATGCGAAATTATTGGAATACTTCACCGTAACCGTTTCATGCTTCTGTTTGGCTTTTGTCGTAATCAATAGTACTCCAAATGCACCTCTGGCGCCATAAATAGAAGCAGAAGCAGCATCCTTCAACACAGAGATCGATTCGATATCATCCGGGTTAATGAATGAAATATCTTCCACTTCTACGTTGTCAACCAGAATCAGCGGTTTGGCATCTCCATTCGGAGAACCCATTCCTCCTCTGATCTTGATGGTGGGAGCAGAGCCAATCTCTCCGGATTTTGTTGAAATCGTTAATCCTGGCACGGCGCCCTGCAGGGCGCGGCCAATATCGGCAACAGGCCGGCTATTGACTGTTTTTCCTACATCAACAGAAGATACGGCTCCCGTTAAGTTAACTTTCTTTTGTGTGCCATAGCCAACGACAACGATCTCATCCAATATTTCACTGTCTTCCTGCAGAACGATTCTCATGTTGCTTGCGGCTTTAATCTCTTGTGGCTTGTAGCCAACATAAGAAATGACAAGCGTAGCTCCCTGGTTTACATCAAGAGAGAATCTCCCGTTAAGATCAGTAATTGTACCGTTGGTCGTTCCTTTTTCAAGGACACTCGCTCCGATGATCAATTCACCTTTGTTGTCAACAACCACACCACTAATAGCTTGTGATTGCATTTGTTCTTTCACTCTATATGAGTCGTCAGATACAGTCCGATTAGCCATAGCTGTGCTATTCCCTAAAAGAAAAACAGCTATAGCTAACG
>JAIRKY010000116.1 GCA_031259755.1 Mediterranea sp. (in: CFB group bacteria)
GTACTGGCCGGTGAACAACGGTAAGGTGACGTTCTTCGCTTACGGGGCGTCGGGCGCGACAGCCAGTGTTCCCAACGGGCTGACAGGCCCCACCTTTCAGACCTCCCAGGCCGGTACACCCAAGTTCGAGTTTACGGTGCAGAATGATGTGGACGACCAGGTGGATCTGGTAGCCGACGTGTTGACCGACCAGATGTATTCCAGCAACGGTGGAAAGGTGGACTTCGCTTTCGAGCATATCCTCTCGAAAATAGCCTTTTCGGCAAAGACGCTCGCAAACTACAGCGCTGACGCTACGGTGAAGGTGACCGGTTTTAAGCTTACTATCCCCGCCTCGACCATACAGACCAACGGAACCTTTACCTTCGACACAGGGTCACCGGTGGGCACATGGACGCTGGCTACTTCCGGCAAGACCTATATCCCCAACGGCCAGCAGGATCTCTACACGGGAAGTGGCGTCACGTTGAGCCATGTACGCCAGGAACTGAGATCAACGACACCGACAAGTACCTGATGGTGATACCGGGTCAAACCATAGCTGCCAACGCACTGACCGCCTACATAAAGTATACGGTAACCGCACCGGTGTCAGGTGGAACGACCACTACGTATGAGGTAACGAAAGATCTGCCGACGGTTACCCTGGAACAGGGCAAGCAATATACCTTCAACTTTACCATTGACCTGAAACCAGTGGTATTTGACCCCACTATCAGCGTAGGTTCTTGGGATACTACACCAACAGCGATTGATACCGCGATTTAAACTGACGATGAACCACAGATAAACAGATTACACAGATTGGAAGATATGGATCGCCAATAATCTGTAAATCAAGGTTTAAACACAGAGGCACAGAGGTTTAATTTGATTAAGAAGACAGAGGACACAGAGGCTTCGCTTTACTTAATCAAATTGAACCTCTGTGCCTCTGTGTTTAAACCTTCTTCTCTTCCTCCGCCCTTCGGGCAAATTGTGTGGAAAGCCCCAAGTAGTGAAAACACGTTAGAGCGATAACATCTTTTTCTCTTTCATCAAGTCGTTTTCGTTCATCTGAAGAGATGGTACGGTACACATTTTTATGAAATCGCCAACCTGACACGCATAGTCGTAGTATATTTGTTGCTCGGGAGTGAAGTCTTTGGGTTGTATCAGTCCACTTTTCATTTGGGCGAATTCTTCGGATCCTGTCGAATCGGATTCTTTCACGAGCACAATTCGCCGCGCGACAGGATTGCGATTATAATCCAGCCCTAAATAAAGTCCCCTCAATTGTTTAGGCCGACGGAACATAGGTAGCTGTAAATAAACAGTTACAGGAGTGAAATGCGGAGGCTCATTCTCATTAAAGAAGCAATACATGTTCTGTGGATCGCCAATAATACCAAATCCCCATTGACTGTCTCCGTAGGCGCTAAGTCTTCCTATTCGTATATATTCGTTATTCTCCGACGGGAAAATGATGAAAGGTTCCATTTTCAGATTATCCGAAGAAGAAGACAGGCTGTAGCTCATATACGTTCCTTTAATGTTGTCGACTTTTTGTATAGATCGAAGCATCTCTTCCTGAAACTGCCAGGCAAATGTGTTTTCCCTGGGGTTGCTTTGTATGTCCGGTTCCAGTTCGTTCAACCGGGCAATCATGCTGTCTATTGTACTCAAAAGCCTTTTCTTAGAGACATTATTCACCAGCGCCAATGCTTGTTCCAGCGCTTCTTCGGGAGGGTGATTCTTTTGATTCGTAAAGTAGCCGGGAAGAACAGTGGTGTATAAGGAAGACAAGACACTCGGAGGCATGTCTATCCAGTCCGCGATGTCTTTCATCTTTACTCCGTTATTGCGGAGGTACTCAATTCTCCGGTAGAGGTTTTGAAGATTGTGCATGAATAGTAGTCTTAATTATCTGCAAACTAAACATCATTATTTTATAAAGAAATTACATTAATATGAAATAAATATTACACAAACTATTGTTCTTTCCACGTTGGTTATAAATAATGGTTATTTATATATTCAGATATATTTCTGTAATATCTCCCTTCTACATTTGTCGCATATTAAATCCATTCATTATGAGTAATAAAGGCGATAAAGCAATAGCGAACGGTTCCGGGAGAAAGTTCTCTGATATTTTATTCATTATTTGGGCTGGCGGCACGGCATTGTTATCCTATTCCCTGGTCTACGCATTACGCAAACCTTATACGGCGGCGGCTTTTGCCGGTTATGAGGTTTTCGATATGGACTACAAGGTGGTGGTTACCGTCGTACAGATCATAGGATATGTCATATCGAAGTTTGCGGGAATTAAACTGATCTCCGAACTGAAACCGCAAGATCGCCTGAGGTTCATACTGTTGTCCGTTGTCATGGCAGAGGCTTCATTAATTCTTTTCGGCTTAATGCCAACACCTTATAATATCATAGGAATGTTCCTGAACGGATTATCCTTAGGTTGCATGTGGGGTGTTATTTTCAGTTTCCTTGAAGGAAGGCGCGTAACTGATATACTGGTCAGTCTGATGGGAGTCAGTATGGTGATCAGTTCCGGGACGGCCAAGTCGGTGGGACTGTTCGTTATGAATACGTTGAATGTCCATGAGTTTTGGATGCCTGCCTTAATTGGCGCTGCGGCGCTTCCTTTATTAGGATTAACAGGTGTTATTCTTAATCGTCTGCCGCAACCCAATGCCGACGATGTCGCTCAACGGAATAAGAGGGAACCTCTTAACGGGATACAGCGATGGGCGTTGTTCCGCAATTTTATGCCTTTCCTGACATTACTTTTTATAGCCAATGTCGCGTTGGTGATCCTTCGTGATATCAAGGAAGATTTCTTAGTGAATATTGTTGATGTCTCCCGGCACTCCTCCTGGTTGTTCGCGCAGATAGATTCTGTAGTCACTATTGTTATCCTGGCCATATTCGGGCTTATGGCGTATATCCGGAATAACCTGAATGTATTGACCGTATTGTTGGTCCTGATCGTTATCAGCATGATCTGCATGACTATTATCTCTTTTGGGTATGAGCGATTACAGTTAGATACGGTTACATGGTTGTTGGCTCAAAGCCTTTGCCTTTATCTGGCTTATCTGACTTTCCAGACCATCTTCTTTGATCGCTTTATAGCCTGTTTTAAGATCCGGGGTAATGTGGGTTTCTTCATTGCTTTGAATGACTTCTTAGGGTATACCGGCACTGTTTTGGTGTTGGCAGGCAAAGAATTTTTCAACCCCGATATAGATTGGGCTTATTTCTATAATCGTCTGGCCGGTTATACCGGGGTGATTTGTTGTATCGCCTTCATCTTCTCGCTCGTTTATTTGCACCAACGTTACAGAAAAGAATATCCTGTACTTACAGATAAGAAAAACGTATTAATAATTACTTATGAATAAAATTACTTGTGTTATCATGGATTGGGCGGGTACAGCCATAGATTATGGTTGTTTCGCTCCCTTAAACGTATTCTTGCGGGTTTTCGAAGAAAAAGGCGTCCATATCACGTACCTTCAGGCGCGGGAACCCATGGGGCTTCCGAAGATGGACCACATTAAAGCTATCTTAAACATGCCCGAAGTGAAATTAAAGTTTCAAATGGTGCATGGAAGGGATTGGGATTCGAATGATCTATCCGTGATGTATCAGAGTTTCGAGAAGTACCTGTTCTCTTCTCTGCGCGACTTTACAGACCCGATCCCGGGTGTGCCTGAAACTATGGAGATTCTTCGCAAGCGAGGGATTAAGATTGGTTCAACGACCGGATACACACAGAAAATGATGGATGTGGTACGTCCGGAAGCTATGGCTAAAGGGTATGTAACGGATAATCTGGTCACGCCCGATGGCCTTCCGGCAGGACGTCCCGCACCTTATATGATTTACCGTAATATGATCGAACTGGCTATTCCTTCTGTCGATCAGGTGGTGAAAGTGGGTGATACCATTGCCGACATAAAAGAAGGGGTGAATGCAAAAGCGCATACAGTTGGCGTGATTATCGGAAGTAATGAAATGGGATTAACCGAATCCGATTTTAATCTTCTTTCTTCCGACCGGAAAAAAAGTCTCATGGAAGAAGTCAGGAATCGCATGTTACGCGCAGGGGCGCATGGAGTGATCGATACCATTTCGGAATTGCCGGATTATATCGATCAATTATCCGACGGAAAGTCTACGGGCAATTATTTATTGCTAACTCCCGGCCCACTCAGTACGGCGCGAACCGTACGCGAGGCTATGTTGCAAGACTGGTGTACCTGGGATAAAGATTATAACGAGGAGATTGTAACTCCGATTCGTCAAAAACTTCTTGAACTGGCCAGGGTGGATGCCAGGGAATATACAACGATACTCCTGCAAGGAAGCGGTACATATTGCGTGGAAGCCTCCATAGGGTCGACCGTAAAACCTTCCGATAAATTGTTGATCGTTTCCAATGGCGCATACGGTCAAAGGATCGGAACGATCGCATCCTATTACAGATTGAACTATGAAATGATCTCGATCTCCGAAACCGAGCCTGTCACGGGGGAAATCGTGAGAGAAGCTTTAGAGGCGCACAAAGATGTTACGCATGTTGCGATGGTCCACTGCGAAACGACTACCGGAATATTGAACCGGCTGGAAGAAGTGGGTGAAGTGGTGAAAGAATATCCGGTGACTTTTATTGTAGACGCAATGAGCAGTTTCGGCGGTATTCCCATTGACATGAAAGCGTGTGGCATTGATGTTCTGGTCAGTAGCGCCAACAAATGTATTCAGGGAGTTCCGGGTTTTGGCTTTATTCTTGTCTCCAAAGATAAGTTGCCGGCATGTAAAGGAAACGCCAGGTCACTATCACTGGACGTATATGACCAGTGGGAAACGATGGAAAAGGGGAATGGCAAATGGCGTTTTACTTCTCCCACACATGTGGTTCGCGCTTTTCACCAGGCGCTTGTGGACCTGGAGCGGGAAGGGGGCGTTGAAGCTCGCTATAAACGTTACAGGGAGAACAATGCCGTCTTGTATGAAGGAATGAAAACGCTTGGATTTACCCCTCTTCTTCCCCGGGAAACGCAAAGCCCGATCATAACATCTTTTCTGTACCCTTCGGCGAATTTCGACTTTCAGGGCTTCTACGACAGTCTGAAACAAAAAGGATTTGTGATCTATCCCGGAAAAATCTCGGATGCCGATACATTCCGGATAGGTAATATAGGCGATGTAAATCCCGATGATATGGGAAGACTGCTTTATGCGATTCACGAAACGCCATATTAAGAAACGGCCTCTTTTTACATTCAGGTAACATAAATATTGCATGAATAATATTTATCCGGATAAATACCATAAATGTTCCATATTCATTTTATTAACGCTTTACCTCATCTAATTTTACATCATAGATAGTAGTAAAAGAAAAATCATTTAAAGATCAAAAGAACATGAAAACAGGAAACCTAATTATGCTGATTGCATATTTCAGTTGTGGCTTGGCGCTTAATGCGGCCGGGCCGGATGAAAAGAATGTCAGTCTTGCTTCCGTCATTAATTTAATGGAAGTATCCAACAAGAACATTCATATCAATTGTTGGACTAACGAAGAGTTCGCATCACGTATCGGGACAACAGAAAGCGAATTGGATGATCATATCCGCGATCTGTTTCAGGATGCGTTGGAAGAGACCAAGAAAAGCGTCCGGGAAGACGCCACGTATTTCCTGCAACTGAATCAATACGATCTCTCTGCGGCCGGATATCCTTATAACAACTTCCAACATACGGTTGAATATATAATATATGATAAGGATATGAAGGAAGTATATACCGGTAATCACCGGTTTGTTACATTCAGTAATGTTTCAAAAGAAGAGCTGACTAAACAGTTTAAGAAGCTATCCAGGAAGATCCTTTCGGTTATTAATAAAAATAAGTAAACTATTTACAGACTGACTTATGAAAAAAGTTATATCCTTTTGTTTTCTGCTGACGCTATGTACTGTTCTTCACGCGCAAACCAAAGTCAGTGGTATTGTTATAGATGCGGCCACCCAGGAGCCGATCATCGGTGCGAACGTAATGGAGACCGGTACATCCAACGGTTTAATTACCAATCCTGACGGGGAGTTTGCATTAACACTTTCCAGTCAAAAGGCGGGCATAACCATCTCGATGGTGGGTTACAAGCCTGTCGAAGTAGAAAAGCCACGCCCGATGGACACGTACCGCTTGCAGGAGGACGTGCAGGAAATAGAGGGTGTGGTGGTTACGGCGCTACATATCCCCAAGCAAAAGAAGATGCTGGGCTATGCGGTGCAGGAAGTGAAGGGAAACGATATTTCCGTCTCCCGCGACGCCAACCCCATAAGCGCCCTGGTAGGCAAGATCGCCGGTATGCGTATCAATACCGGTACCGACATCCTGGCAAGCCCCAGCGTGCAGATCCGCGGAGTGACGCCTATATATGTGATAGACGGCGTACCGGTCACAAGTAACACCTGGAGCTTTAGCCCGGACAATATCGAATCTATTACCGTACTGAAAGGCCCCACCGCGGCTGCGCTATACGGTTCGGAGGGGAAGAACGGCGCCATACAGATCACAACTAAGCGGGGTACGTCCGGGAATCGCAACTTCAGTGTGGATGTGCAATCGACCACGCAGATACAGACATCCTTCATCGCCAAGCCCGGCGTGCAGCACAGTTATGGGTCGGGAAGCAACTTTATATATGATTACGGAGATGGTCTGAAGGGAGATATAAACGGCAAATATAACCAGGACACCGATGTGTGGGGGCCCCGCTTCGAAGGGCAGCTGATCAAGCAATACAACAGCCCGATGGATGCCAATGGGATTCGTACTCCTACCCCTTGGACGGCTGTCGGTGTGGACAATCTGGAACGTTTCGTTCAGACGGGGCTGGTGACGACCAACAATGTGGCTATCGCCCAGCGGTCTGATGCGGGGAACTTCCGTATCTCCATCTCCGATACGTACCAGAAGGGGCTGCTACCCAAC
>JAIRKY010000046.1 GCA_031259755.1 Mediterranea sp. (in: CFB group bacteria)
CTCTGTGTTCAAATCCGCGTAGCCATTCTATAGGACTACGATTCTCCGTACATTCTTTCACGGATATCTTTGATATGGCTTGAAGTAATATAGTCATCATACTCCATCATCTTGTCAATAATACCGTTTGGAGTTAACTCAATGATCCGGTTTGCTACCGTTTGAATAAATTCGTGGTCATGCGAGGAGAACAACACAATACCTTTGTAGGTTTTCAGGTTGTTGTTAAATGCCTGAATGGATTCAAGGTCCAGATGGTTCGTCGGAGTGTCCAGAATCAGACAGTTGGCATTGCGCAACTGCATACGGGCGATCATACAACGCATCTTCTCTCCTCCCGAAAGTACATTCACTTTCTTCAGCACCTCTTCTCCGGAGAAAAGCATCCGGCCCAAGAAACTTTTCATGTACACTTCATTGCCTTCGCCGTATTGGCTCAGCCAGTCAACCAGATTCAGATCCGATTCAAAGAAGCCGGTATTATCCAATGGTAAATACGCTGTCGTAATGGTCACTCCCCATTTGAAGTGTCCGGCATCCGGCTTTATGTGATCATTGATCATCTCAAAGAGTGAAGTCATGGCTCTCGGATCACGGGAAAGGAATACGACCTTATCGTCTTTCTCAATGTTGAAGTTTACATCTTTAAAAAGAACCGTACCATCGTCCAGGCTTTTGGATAAACCCGACACTTCCAGTATTTGGTTGCCCGGTTCACGCTCGGGGGTGAATATGATACCCGGATATTTACGTGAAGATGGTTTGATCTCATCCACGTTAAGCTTTTCAAGCATCTTCTTACGGCTTGTCGTCTGTTTACTCTTGGACACGTTCGCACTGAACCGGCGGATAAATTCTTCCAGTTCCTTCTTCTTCTCTTCGGCTTTGGCTTTCTGATTCTGTTGCTGGCGGAGCGCCAACTGGCTGGATTCATACCAGAAGCTGTAATTACCGGCAAATTGATTGATCTTACCAAAGTCTATGTCTACAGTGTGTGTACAAACCGAATCGAGAAAGTGACGGTCATGGCTTACTACCAACACCGTATGTTCAAAATTGGATAAGTATTCTTCCAGCCAGATAACAGTTTCCATATCCAGGTCATTGGTAGGCTCATCCAGTAGCAAGTTATCAGGGTTACCATATAAGGCCTGCGCCAACATGACACGCACCTTCTCTTTACCACTAAGGTTGCCCGTCAATACGTAATGTTTATCTTCTTTGATCCCAAGCCCACTCAATAATGACGCCGCATCGCTTTCCGCGTTCCATCCGTCCGATTCGGCAAACTTTTCTTCCAGTTCGGAGACTTTTAATCCGTCTTCATCGGTGAAATCTTCTTTGGCATAAAGCGCTTCACGTTGTTTCATGATATTCCATAAAACCGTATGCCCCATCATTACCGTGTCCATCACCGTATACGCATCCCATTTAAAGTGGTCCTGGCTCAACACGGAAAGGCGTTCGCCCGGTCCCAATGCGATAGAACCTGTTGTTGGATCCAAATCACCGGAAATTGCGCGAAGAAACGTCGATTTACCGGCTCCGTTAGCTCCGATTATACCATAGCAATTGCCACCGGTGAACTTCAGGTTCACTTCATTAAATAATACTCTTTTACCAAACTGTACCGAAACGTTCGAAACTGTAATCATTCTTTTCTTTATATAGTTAATCGGGCGCAAAGGTAGATATTTTTGCCGGATTACCAGTTACGGGCGATGTGCCAATCTGGCATATTCATATTATCTTTGCATTATCTTTTGCGAAAACGATCCGATTGGCAAAGTATTTGTTATACTGAAAGTAGCTCTTTTTAATATTAAAATAAAAGATAATACAGATATGAAATCTAAAAAGAACCCGAAAGAGGAATTACAAGAACAACAGGAACAGATGAATCCTGATACGCAGGAGCCTGTAAGTGATGAGCCTCTGACAAGAGAGGAAGAATTTGAAAAAGAAATAGAGAGGCTGAACGCGCAAATTGAAGAAGACAGAGATAAGTATCTTCGTTTATCGGCTGAGTTCGATAATTATCGCAAGCGTACGATGAAGGAAAAAGCCGAACTTATTCTCAATGGCGGTGAAAAAAGCATCACTTCCTTATTACCGGTGATCGACGACCTGGAGCGTGCTGTCAAAACGACTGAAACATCTACCGATATGAGCGCGATCAAAGATGGCATAGACCTTATTTACAATAAGTTCATTTCTATTCTGGGACAGAATGGCGTTAAAGTGATCGAAACCAAAGATCAGCCTTTGGATACGGACTATCATGAAGCGATCGCGGTAGTGCCTGCCCCGTCGGAAGAATTGAAAGGCAAGATACTCGATACCGTTCAAACCGGATATATGATGAACGATAAAGTGATCCGTCACGCGAAAGTAGTTGTAGGAGAATAAAGATCATGGCAAAAAGAGACTACTACGAGGTGCTTGAAGTCACCAAAGATTCTACAGCTGAAGAAATAAAGAAAGCATATAGAAAGAAAGCGATACAGTATCATCCGGACAAAAATCCGGGCGATAAAGAAGCTGAGGAGAAGTTCAAGGAAGCTGCTGAAGCTTACGATGTATTAAGCAATCCGGAAAAGCGCGCCCGGTATGATCAGTTTGGCCATGCCGGAATGAGTGGAGCTGCCGGTAATGGAGGACCGTTTGGCGGTGGCATGTCTATGGATGATATATTCTCTATGTTTGGAGATATATTCGGTGGTCATAGTGGCGGTTTCGGAGGGTTCAGTGGCTTTAGCGGATTTGGTGGCGGCCAACAGCAAAGACGTTTCAGTGGTTCGGACCTTCGGGTAAAAGTTAGGTTGAACCTGAAAGAGATCTCAACCGGCGCCGAAAAGAAATTCAAGTTGAAGAAATACGTAGCCTGCAACCATTGCCACGGTTCAGGCGCCGAAGGGAGTTCCGGTTCGGAAACCTGTCCTACCTGTAACGGCAACGGTTCGGTGATCCGGAACCAACAAACCATTTTGGGCACAATGCAAACCCGTACGACCTGTCCTACCTGTAACGGAGAAGGAAAGATCATCAAGAACAAATGTAAGGTTTGTGGCGGCGATGGTGTTGTGTATGGCGAAGAAGTGGTATCGGTTAAGATACCTGCCGGAGTGGCCGAAGGAATGCAACTCTCTATGGGAGGAAAAGGGAATGCCGGTAAACACAATGGCGTGCCGGGTAACTTATTGATTCAGGTACAGGAAGAACCACATCCTGAACTTATTCGTGATGACAATGATTTGATTTATAACTTACTGTTAAGTTTCCCTGTAGCCGCATTGGGCGGAACTATGGAGATCCCTACGATCGACGGCCGTGTGAAAGTGAAGATTGACCAGGGTACGCAACCGGGAAAAGTGTTACGCTTACGCGGCAAAGGGCTTCCGAGTCTCAGCGGATACAACGAAACGGGGGATTTGCTGGTGAATATCAGCATCTATGTTCCTGAAATATTGAGCAGGGAGGAGAGAAGTATGCTGGAAAAGTTTGAGCATGCGGATAACTTCAAACCGAGCAACTCAGCAAAAGAGAAGATATTTAAAAAGTTCAAAAGCCTCTTTGATTGAGTTGACAGTTGATAGTTGACAGTTACGATGCGGCATCGTAACTGTCAACTGTTCTGTCAACTATTTCGCTACCCGTTCCAACCATTTCAGCAAAACCAACATGGTGAACATGGAGATAAGACATGCGGCTACGAATATGCACCACGTAGCCCAGATGGGAATACTCTTATAGAAAATAACTCCGATGAACAGCAATTGATTACCGATAGCTGTCGCACTCAACCAACAACCTTGCATGATCCCCTGATATTGCGGCGGAGCGACTTTCGACACAAATGCAATGCCCAACGGGCTGATAAAGAGTTCAGCGACGGTCAATATCAGATAGGTTCCGATGAGTAGCCAAGGGGTAACACGCATCGCATCATCCAGCCCTCCCATACTTATCCTTTCATTGTAGTCATATAATCCTATCGATCCGATAGCCATAACGGCAAACGCGGCAGCGGCGATACCCATACCTATGCCGATCTTCTTCGGCGTAGAGATCACAATCCCTTTCGCTTTGAGCCATCCGAAAAGTCCGATAATGATCGGAGTAAGGAACACAACGAAGAAAGGATTGAATGTCTGGAAGACTTCAGCGCCTTCAATTGTCGTAAAGCCTAAATCCAACTTCAGCAATTGAGTATATTCGTCCGCAAACAAAGTTAATGTCTGTCCGTTCTGATGGAAGGAGAACCAGAAGAATATAACAACGGCAAACACAGCGAACAAGGCATATAAACGTTGTTTGACCTCGGCCGCATCCATTTCGACGGTCCTGGCATCCGCGGCGGTTTTCTTAACCGCTTTCGCCGCAGGGTCGGGAAGCGTTCTTTTATTGAATATAAATATAACGAGGGAGATCAACATGGCAATGATGGCTATCCCAAATGAGTAGTGATAACCTTCCATGAACACGTTCAGGTAATCGTTTGCAAAGACCGCCAGATCGCCGGATCTATTTCCAACCTCTGTGGCCAACCGGGTGAAACGTTCCGTTGCTTCTTCCGTGATACCTCCACTTATATATTGGTTACACAAACCGGGGAGGTCGGCGTTGAATTGGTATCCGTGGTTTTGTACCCACCAGTTACGCAAACCTACAGCCATTAACGGGGCAAACATAGCGCCTATATTGATGAACATGTAGAAGATCTGGAATCCGGTTTCACGCTTATCGGCATATTCGGGATTGTCATACAGTTGTCCGACAACAGCCTGCAGGTTACCTTTAAACAGCCCGTTACCGAAAGCAATGGCCAATAGTCCGAAACAGGTAAGGAACAGGATCAAAGGCATGTTCTCTACCGGGGTCTTTGTAGGGATAGCCAAGAGCAAATAACCTAACGACATCAACACAAGACCACATACGATCGTTGTCTTGTACTTTTTGGTCCTGTCGGCGATCAAACCTCCGGCAAGCGACAATACATAAATTAAAGCATAGAACACAGAATATATGACAGAGCCTTCTGCTCCCGTGAAGCCGAACTTGTTATTGAGGAACAACAGAAGAATGGCCATCATAATGTAAAACCCGAATCGTTCCCCCATGTTCGAGAGAGCGGCTCCGATTAATCCTTTTGGATGTTTGCTAAACATAGATTCAATTAATTTAAGTGTGAATAATGAATGATTATTTAAGATACAATGTTGCAAATATAGTCGATACAGGTTGATTAACACCAATAAATCTTATGTTTTTAAACGTGTACCGGTGAAAGTTTGCGTCACGAATAGCCAAGTTCTTTCCTGAGAAATTCAGGCGTGTAACCTTTATCACTCATCGCGACCTGTTCCGGAGTGCCGGAACTGAGCAGTTCCCCTCCCCTTCTTCCCCCTTCAGGCCCCATATCGATCACGTAATCGGCCATTTTGATCACGTCCGGATTATGTTCGATGACGATGACCGTATTACCCTTATCCACCAACTTGTTCAGTACGTTCATCAATACGCGGATGTCTTCAAAATGAAGCCCTGTGGTGGGTTCGTCCAGAATGTATACGGTTTTGCCTGTATCGCGTTTAGAAAGTTCGGTAGCCAGTTTAACGCGTTGGCTCTCACCACCGGATAAAGTTGTCGACGATTGCCCCAGTTTAATATACCCTAACCCCACTTCCTGTACAACTTTGATCTTCTTCAGTATCTGCGGTACATTCCCGAAGAACTCGACGGCGCGATTAATCGTCATATCCAGTATGTCGGCGATTGATTTACCTTTAAACCGGACCTCCAGCGTTTCACGGTTATACCGTTTGCCATGACAAATTTCACAGGGTACATATACATCCGGAAGAAAGTTCATTTCTATCGTTTTATATCCGTTGCCCGAGCAGGCTTCACAACGTCCTCCGGCGACGTTGAACGAGAAGCGGCCGGGTTTATAACCTCTGATCCTGGCCTCGGGAAGCTCTACGAACAGATTGCGGATATCGGAGAATACACCGGTATAGGTCGCCGGATTGGAACGCGGGGTACGTCCGAGAGGCGCCTGGTCTACATTGACTACTTTGTCGATATGTTCCAGTCCTTCTATCTTGTCATAATCCAAAGGATCCTGCAATGATTGGTAGAACTTTTGTGATAAGATAGGTTGAAGCGTCCCGTTTATCAACGTCGACTTTCCACTACCCGATACCCCGGTTACGCAAATCAGTTTACCAAGAGGAAATTCTACATCCACATTCTTCAGATTGTTTCCTTTCGCACCGCGCAACCAAAGCGACTTACCATTACCGGAACGTCGTTTGGCAGGGATCTCTATTGTTTTCTTGCCATTCAGGTATTGTGAAGTCAACGTATCTGTTGCCAACATCTGCCGGGGTGTTCCTTCAAAAACGACCTCCCCTCCGAGCCTGCCGGCTTTGGGGCCCATATCGATAACATAGTCGGCGGCAAGCATCATCTCTTTATCATGCTCGACGACGATCACGGAGTTACCCATATCCCGCAACTCTTTCAGTGAATGGATCAGACGTTGGTTGTCCCGCTGGTGAAGGCCTATACTCGGCTCGTCCAATATGTAGAGCACATTTACCAACTGCGAACCGACCTGGGTCGCTAACCGTATACGCTGGCTTTCACCACCAGACAGTGAAGCGGAACTTCTATTCAATGAAAGATAGTCCAGTCCCACATCGAGTAAGAATTTAAGCCGGACGCGTATCTCTTTTAATATCTCCGAAGCGATCATATTCTGCTTGTTCGACAAATGCTTGTCGACGTGCGTCAACCACTCATAAAGTTCCGAATTGTCCATCGTCGCCAATTCGTATATGTTCTTATCGTGTATGCGGAAAGAAAGCGCTTCCCTGTTCAAACGGGCGCCTTTACATTCCGGGCAGGTGGCGGTCCGGGCAAACTGATCCGCCCATTTTTGCGCTGTGGCGGAAGCCTCCTTTTCTTGCGACATCTGAATGTACTTCACCACCCCTTCGTAAGTTGTAAAATAGTCGGACGAAGTGCCGATCAGCGAACCTTTGATCTTGATACGTTCGTCGGAACCATACAATATCTCTTCAATAACGTCATTACCCAACTCTTTCAGCGCCGTTTTCAAGGTCGCTTCGTATTTCTCCAGCAAAGCGGATATCTGCCAGAAGATCATTGCGTTCCTGAATTTCCCCAGTGGGACGATCCCTCCGTCATAAATGGATAACCCTCTGTCCGGTATAATCTTATCTACGTCTATCAGGCTTACTATCCCAAGCCCTTTGCATTTCGGGCATGCCCCTTGCGGAGAGTTAAAAGAGAAACTGTGTGGAACAGGGTCTTTATACGACAAACCCGATAACTGAGACATTAACCGTTTGCTGTAGTGGCGTATTTCCATCGTATCGGCATCCAGGATCATCAGTAGTCCGTTGCCTTGCCGCATAGCTGTAGCTACGCTTTGTTTCAGCCGCCTGTCATCTTTATCCGAAACCACCAGTTTATCGATAACAATCTCGATGTCATGATTCTTATAGCGGTCCAGTTTCATTCCATGCTTCATTTCCTGCACTTCCCCGTCGACACGTACATAGAGATATCCTTTTTTCCGGACGTGTTCGAACAGTTCCTTATAATGTCCTTTACGGCTACGTACCAAAGGAGCCAGCATGAAGATCTTTTTGCCGTTATGATCTTTCAATATTAAGTCTAAGACCTGTTCTTCGGTGTACCTGACCATTTTCTCCCCTGTGAGATATGAATAGGCTTCACCCGCGCGGGCATATAACAAACGAAGATAATCGTAGATCTCTGTTGTGGTACCTACCGTTGAACGCGGATTTTTATTCGTGGTCTTTTGCTCGATGGCGATCACCGGGCTTAAACCTGTTATTTCATCAACATCAGGCCGCTCCAGGTTCCCCAGAAAGTTACGCGCGTAGGCTGAAAATGTTTCGATATAACGCCGTTGTCCCTCAGCAAAAATGGTGTCGAACGCCAATGACGATTTACCGCTTCCGCTTAGCCCGGTTATTACTGTCAGGCTGTTACGAGGCATTCCGGCATCGATGTTTTTCAAATTATGTACACGGGCGCCGTATACATTGATATATCCGGTTTTCTGCATTGTTTTATGTATGACTATACTTCAAACTGCAAAATTAGTGTTTCCGTTCGAAATAAAGATCTCTTTTGCAACAAAACGTTAACAGTTGACAGTTGGTAGTTAGGAATTAAACTCTGCGTTAATCTGCGTCAATCCGCGTTTCAATCGTAAATCGTAAATAAAGATAGTGTAAGTATCGGTATAATTTGTACATTTGCAACTTAAGTAAAACTTAAGAAAGCGCCGTTGATGAAACCGATAAAACAAATCCTGTTCTTTCTGCTGCTTGGCAGCATTTCTGTAGCCGTATCCAAAGCCCAGGAAAGCACATCCTATTTTCTGCATATCGTCGAGAAAGGACAAAGCCTTTATTCGATCTCCAGTATGTACAATATTGCTCAAACAGAGATCATACGTTTAAATTCCGGAAGCGAAGAAAAGATATACGCAGGACAGACGCTGAAAATCCCTCAACGTGCAAATACAAAGCAAGGCCCCGTGTTTCATACAATACAACCGGGAGAGACCCTGTACAAATTGTCCGGAATGTACAATGTCTCTGTTAAAGATATCTGTGACGAAAATCCGGGCTTAAGCGCGGAGACTTTCATAGCCGGACAGGTTATCCGTATCCCGGCCGCTATAGTTACCACGACCGAACAGAAGGAAACGGATCAGATCCAATTGGAAGTGAAGCCGCGTTGTAAGGATATGCATAAGGTGAAGCGCAAGGAAACGATTTATAGCGTTAGCCGTGAATATGGAATTTCCGAACAGGAACTGATAGAGGCCAATCCGGAATTGAGAGACGGAATGAAGAGGGGGCGATTTTTATGCATCCCCTATCCTAAGACGATTCCGGCAGAACTTCCGGAAGAGAAAACCGGTTCTACCCTTCCCTCTTCCAACAGGGAACTGTTCCGTGAAAAGCAAAAAGCAGTACATGCCATACATACGATAAAGGCTGCGTTGATCCTACCTTTCTTTGTAAAAGAAGAGCGCAAGACAGACGCGGTCCGTATGATAGAATATTACGAAGGATTCCTGATGGCCGTGGATAGCCTGAAGCGTAAAGGAACTTCCATCGATCTTTATGTTTATAATTCGGGTGGTGAACATGCGTCTATCGCTCCTGTTCTTGCAAAAGAAGAACTGAAGAACATGGATATTATTTTCGGGCCGCTCTATAAACAGCACATTCGTCCGTTGAGCGCTTTTGCCGATGCATATAATATCCGCCTGGTCATTCCTGTTTTGAAAGATGATGAGGTTTACCAAAACGGGCGCATCTATCAGGTCAACGCTCCACAATCTTATCTGTATTCGGAAGTATATGAGCGCTTTACCCGTCAATTCCCCAACGGAAATGTGATCATCCTGGATATACATACGGAAGACAGGGACAAAGGTGAGTTTATCGGGGGATTGAAAAGAGAATTGGAAAGGAAAGAGATTCCGGTACAGGTTATAACGAATACAAGCTTATCACAAGAAGCCTTAAAAGAGGCGTTAAAAAGCGATAGAGACAATATTTTCATTCCCACATCCGGGAACGTAATTACGTTGAATAAAATAATGCCTCAACTGAAAATATTAGCCAGGGAGAATACCGAGGCCCAGATCAGCCTTTTCGGCTATCCGGAATGGCAGACCTGCATCAGCGACAATCTGGACAGTTTCTTTGAATTGGATACCTATTTCTACTCTTCGTTCTATACAAGTGATCTTTTGCCTGCCGCTAAAGCATTTAATCAGGCATACCGCAGATGGTATTCCAAAGAGATGCTCACAAGCTATCCGAAATATGGTATGTTGGGATTCGATACGGCTTTATTCTTTCTCACCGGCCTGGATAAGTATGGCACCGGGCTTGAATATAATCTCTCTTCGCTGGATCTGATCCCGGTTCAGACAGGCTTTAAATTCGAACGCGTGAACAACTGGGGAGGTTTTATCAATAAGAAAGTATTCTTCATACATTTCACCAGGGACTTCAAGCTGATCAAGTTGGATTCTGAATAACCGATATAGAATGAATATGCATCTGAAACAAAGACTATCCGCGGGAATACTCCTGATACTTTCCGGTCTGCCGGCTGTGGCGCAAGTAGGAGAAATGCGCAATAACTTCGCTGTCGGGTTCAATGGCGGGATCAACATCAATAACGTGTCGTTTACTCCTACAATAAAGCAAGGTAGCCTGATGGGGATTACCGGAGGAGTAACAGCCAGATATATCTCCGAAAAATACTTTGCTATGATCTGTGGTATCCAGATGGAACTTAACTACTCACAGCACGGGTGGAAAGAGAAATACGAAGATTCGACCGATTTTTACAGCCGCACGATGGATTATGTAGAGATCCCCCTTCTGGCGCATCTGGCATTTGGCAAAGACAGGGGAGTACAGTTTTTCTTGAATCTGGGGCCGCAGATCGGATTCCTGCTGAATGAGAGTGAGAAATATGAATATACGGGCGGAGAATGGAATCCGCCTATCAACGTTAAAGAACAGTACGGCAAGATGGCCGAGAATAAGTTCGATTATGGAATAACAGTCGCCGCCGGACTTGAACTGAGAACCAAGGCCGGTAATTTCCTGATCGAAGGGCGGTACTATTTCGCCCTTTCCGACTTCTTCGGCAATGCAAAAAAGGATTATTTCTCACGTTCCGCACACACGGCCATTCAGGCAAAGATGACTTACCTGTTTGACCTCAGCAAGTAATCCTGTTTATTTCCCTATACAATAATAAGTAAATCCCTGCTGCTCCAACTCTTTCTTTTCATAGATGTTTCGTCCGTCGAAGATAACAGGGGTAGACATGGTCTTCCGGATCACAGGCCAGGACGGCAAACGGAACTCTTTCCATTCGGTGACAAGCATCATAGCGTCTGCATCGAGCACGGCGTCATACATGTCTTGGGCGTAATGAACGCGGTCTCCTATCTTTCTCTTCGATTCCTCCATGGCTACAGGATCATACACACGCACCTTGCATCCTGCTTCTAAAAGTTTATCTATAAGTATCAGGGAAGGCGCTTCACGCATGTCGTCCGTTTCGGGTTTGAAAGAAAGCCCCCACAACGCGATCGTTTTCCCTTTCAGGTCATCGTTAAAGTATCTATTCAACTTATGGAACAGGATACCCTTCTGATTTTCATTGACTTCCTCCACAGCCTTCAGCACGCGCATGTCATATCCATGTTGCCCGGCTGTTCGGATCAGCGCCTTTATATCTTTCGGAAAGCATGAACCGCCATAGCCAATACCGGGATACAGGAATTTACGTCCGATACGAGTGTCCGACCCAATGCCATTCCGCACCATGTTCACGTCGGCGCCAACCAGTTCGCAGAGATTGGCTATGTCGTTCATGAAACTGATACGTGTGGCCAGCATCGAGTTTGCCGCGTATTTAGTCATTTCCGCCGAAGGGATATCCATAAATATCACCCGGAAGTTATTTAAAAGGAAGGGTTTGTACAGTTTGGACATGAGCTTCTCCGCGCGTTCGGACTCCACTCCTACCACTACACGGTCCGGGCTCATAAAATCGTTGATCGCGTTACCTTCTTTCAGGAACTCCGGATTGGAGGCTACATCAAACTCGATATGAACCCCTCTCCTGTCTAATTCTTCCTGAATTGCCGCCCTTACCTTCGTAGCCGTACCTACCGGCACCGTACTCTTCGTTACCACCAATACATAGTTGGTCATGTTCCGGCCTATTGTACGGGCAACATCCAGCACATAACGCAAGTCCGCGCTGCCATCCTCATCCGGAGGAGTCCCTACCGCGCTAAAGACAACCTCTACTTTATCCAGCACACTTTCCAGCGAAGTGGTGAAACTCAGTCTATTGGCTTTAGCGTTGCGCAAAACCATTTCTTCAAGCCCATTTTCATAAATAGGCATAACGCCCTTCTTAAGGGATTCGATCTTATTCTTGTCGGTATCGACACAAGTTACTTCTACACCAATTTCGGCAAAACATGTACCCGTTACCAATCCTACATATCCGGTTCCAACGATTGCTATTTTCATAATGCGTAATAAATATGTTATTCAAAATGCCAGGCCTCAGTAAACAGGACGGCCTGCCTGTCCTTTTCAGAGATAATCAATTGAGATCCGGAAACAGGCCAGTCTATGCCCAACGAAGGATCATTGTACCGTATACTCATCTCAGCCTGCGGCATATAAGCGTTATCTATTTTATAGGAGAATATCGCTTCTTCACTCAATACGAGAAAACCATGGGCGAATCCTCTGGGAATGAAAAGCTGTCGTTTGTTGTCTTCGTTCAACTCTACCGAAACGTGTTTCCCGAATGTAGGCGATGATCTTCGCAAATCGACAGCCACATCCAAAACCTTTCCCTTGATCACCCGAACCAGTTTGGCCTGGCTATATTCTCCTTTTTGATAATGCAATCCCCGGAGAACACCGAATGACGATTGAGACTCATTGTCCTGGATGAAGTTTACAACTCCAATGTTCGAATCAAACACCTCTTTCCTGTAAGCCTCGAAAAAATAACCGCGGGAATCCGGGAATACGTTAGGCTCGATGATCCAGACTCCATCGATCTCTGTTTGAATATAAGACATAAGATATATACTATATAATATGATTAAGAACGATTTTGCAAAAGTAGTGTATTTATCCGAATCTATCGTATGATGTACCGGTTTATCATTTAATTTAATATTGAAGGCCACAAATAATATACGAAAGCTCCCCTCCGTCCTTGGGGCAGGTTGTGTGGAAAGCCCCCCTCCGTCCTTCGGACACCTCCCCCTTGCAGGGGAGGCATTGCGACGGAACGCCGCAAGCAGTTTCACGATGCCGTATAGAATGCCGCATGGAATCCCTCCCCTGCAAGGGGGAGGTGCCCGAAGGGCGGAGGGGGCTTTCTACACAATCTACCCCAAGTACAGAGGGGACTTTCTACACAATCTACCCGAAAATACTGGACATTCAGATGAAAACATCAACGCGGACCCCTATCCGCCAGGCGCATCTTCCTGTACGGCCCACGCCCAGGCAAAACAGTAAAAAAATTGGGAATAGTAAGAGATGCTACGTTAAAGATAGTTAAAGTTACC
>JAIRKY010000058.1 GCA_031259755.1 Mediterranea sp. (in: CFB group bacteria)
CTTCATTGAAGATTATTAATCTTATTCTCATAAAATTTCAGGATAAAAGAGCGATTGTATAGATAATCAGGCTGTTAGCCCATTGGGAAACAAATGTTTCATTTGCGGGCTGGACGAAAAGGAAGTCAAACGGCTGGCGGCGCTCCGTTATGGCGAGGGCGGGAAATGGAACACGGATACCCTTATCGTCAATGGCTATACCTACACCAACAAAACCGAAAAGACGGCGAAAAGGAAAGAAGGGTAGACACGGGCGACAAGGACGCTGGAAAAAGTGGAACAGAACGCCGAAAGAATAGAAGAATAACTCAACGTAATAATTTCATAACTCAACGTAATAATTCAATATCTCGACGTAATAATTCAATAAGTCAACGACTTATTTGAATATTACGTCGAGATATGATGCGTTTACATCTCCCCCATATAAAAGGTGAAAGCAAAGAAAAGGGTTTTCTTAGGATATAGGGGAGGTTATTCTAACGTAAATCCTTGTGAACCGATCCGTGTTCCGTCCGCAAAGATGTCTACACGATAGCTACCCGCATATAGAAATTCCTCCACATGCCAGTAGACGATAACAGCTTGTTCTTCTCCGTTATACTCGATATACTTCTTAATAGAGTAATTAAGCGTACGGTTTTCGTAGGGGAACGTATGTGAATTGTCTTTGGTTAGTACGCCATTATCCGGTTTAGTGATGCGCACATATAATATACGTTCTCCACTTACGGCGGTTATATTTTTGGTGATCGTGAAACCTATATTGAACTTCACTACGTCTTTTACTTTTTTCACAGTTTTATCCCGTTTGTTCCTGGGTTGGATCCAGACATTGGTCGCGTCCAGTTGAGCCGCGAGCGTAACTTGTTTGTTCAACTTATCTTTTTCTTCGGATAAGTTATTGATCTGACGGGAAGCCGCGTTATATTTCTGCGTAACGTCGGCAATGACTTGCTTCTGTTCTGCTGTAAGCCTGTTCAGCGAATCAATCTGGTTGATGTAACTCATCATGACTTCGCGCAACGTGGTCAGTTCTTTCTTCAACCGCATGATCTCGGCGGCGTTGGCGCTTTTAACCGTACGCAGTTCTTCAAGAAGCCGTTGTGTTTTTAGCTGCTCCTGACTAAGCAATTGTACCAGTGAATCGTTGGTGATGGTCATTTTCAACTCATCGTATTGTGTAGCGAAACGGGTATAATCGTTTTCCAATTCTTCTTTTTCTAATTCGAAAACCTGGACCAACTCTTTATTGTTCTGTTTCTCGGAGAACAGAAGGTATGTGACGGCCAACATAGCGACGATCAACGTAGCGACCACAATGATCAATCCGTTGTTTTTCTTATTCATAGTTTTTAATCCGGATGAGTTAAACCAGTGCAAAAGTAGTGTTTTAATCTGTTTTACCTTGCGGTTGTATAGAGATTTATGGTTTCTTTGCACCCTACACCCAAGACCTCAGAAATGATGTTAACACTTTAACTAAATTTATTATGGAAAAATTTCTTTAATTAGATTATCGTTGTAATTTTGTCGCCGAATCCGGCATTTAATGGATAAATGAGATTCTTATTCACTTAAAAACTTAAATATTATGTCAAAAGTAACTGTAGTAGGCGCGGGTAATGTAGGCGCTACATGTGCAAATGTGCTTGCTTTCAATGAAATAGCAGACGAAGTGATCATGCTCGACGTTAAAGAAGGCGTGTCGGAAGGTAAAGCAATGGATATGATGCAGACCGCTCAACTGCTGGGCTTTAATTCAACGTTGGCAGGATGCACCAACGATTATGAAAAAACCGCGAACTCCGACGTTATTGTAATTACTTCGGGTATTCCCCGTAAACCGGGTATGACCCGCGAAGAGTTGATCGGTGTGAACGCGGGGATCGTGAAGAGTGTGGCTCAGAGTGCGTTGAAATATTCCCCAGACGCTATTCTTGTGGTAATATCCAATCCTATGGATACCATGACATACCTGGCTTTGAAATCATTAGGTTTGCCAAAGAACCGTATCATCGGTATGGGCGGCGCTTTGGACAGTTCACGTTTCAAATACTACTTGTCACAGGCTATCGGTTGCAATGCGAACGAAGTAGAAGGTATGGTTATTGGCGGCCACGGTGATACGACTATGATCCCTTTGGCTCGTTTTGCTACATACAAAGGCCTTCCGGTTTCCAACTACCTTTCTGTAGAAAAGATTGAAGAGGTCATTAAGGCCACCATGGTTGGCGGAGCTACATTGACGGGGCTTTTGGGAACTTCCGCATGGTATGCGCCAGGCGCTGCGGGAGCGTTTGTTGTGGAGGCTATCCTTCACAACCAAATGAAGATGATTCCCTGTTCTGTAGCGCTGGAAGGTGAATATGGCCAGAAAGACATCTGTTGTGGCGTTCCTGTGATCCTGGGACGTAACGGTATCGAAAAAATCGTTGAACTTCCATTGAACGATGATGAAAAAGCTAAATTTGAAGCGAGCGCTGCCGCGGTGCGTAGCACAAATGCTGCTTTGAAAGAGGTAGGCGCCCTTTAAACCGAAAGTGTTCTCGTCATTCATAAATAATAAAGCCAGGCTAATGATCAAATTAGCCTGACTTTATTGTATCGGGGATACGCCTCTTATATTAATGATTATTTAAATAATCGGCAACACCTTCTTCTGTGGCTTTCAAAGCCTCTTTTCCTTTCGACCAGTTTGCCGGACAAACCTCGCCGTTTTCTTCGAAATGCTGCAAAGCGTCTACCATGCGCAATACTTCGTCTACATTACGGCCGAGAGGCAAATCGTTGATAACAGCATGACGTACCACTCCTTCTTTGTCAATAAGGAACAATCCACGGAGAGCTACGGGAACTCCCTCGTATTTGATATTTCCGTTTTCGTCCAACGCGTAGCCGCCGGCAAGCACGCCGTAGTTTTCAGAAATTTCTTTTGAGAAGTCAGATACGATCGGATATTTGACACCTTGGATACCTCCTTCTTTCTTTGGCGTCTGCAGCCAGGCGGAATGAGAGTATTGCGAGTCGACAGAACAACCGACTACAGCTACGTTACGCTTTTCAAATTCAGCGAGCTTTTCCTGAAACGCGTGCAATTCTGTTGGGCATACGAATGTAAAGTCCATGGGATAGAAGAAAAAGACTACATACTTATTACCGTGGTATTGGCTCAATGAAAAGCCCTGAACGATCTCATGCCCGTTGACTACCGCGGTGGCATCAAAATCGGGAGCAAGTTTACCTACTAATGATCTCATATTCGAATTGTATTTTATTGATGAATAAATTGATGTTCCAAAGATAGCGTTTAGTAACAATCTACAATCAATGAAAGTTTATATAATAAATCTATCGGAAAAGAGGTTTCATCAATGAGACCGGGCAGAGACTTTAATCGCATTTAAAGTTTCTGTCGCCATAGATACTTTTAAGGAATTAAAATCGTTAACAGACAGACTTTTTCTATGCGAAATTTGTCTATTGACAAATAGAAGTTACCTTTGTATGGAAGAACAAGTAGTTACGGAACTGTTAAAACGATTATTGCGAGACGGAATAGAGCCGAATAATCGTAATAATATCATATAAACCCCTAAATGAATTATTCTTATGAAGAAGACTCTTTTCGGCCTGCTGGGCTTGTTGTTATTCTTTTCCTGTACCGCTCCCGATGGAAAGAATAAAAAAGTAACAAGAGAATTGGGAGATAAAACGTTTGGCATCGTTAACCTGTCCGTTTGTAACTTGCGCAGTGAGGATGACTTTTCGTCCGAGATGATAACGCAAGGTTTGCTTGGTATGCCGGTCAGGGTGTTGGAACAGACCGGTTGGTATCGAATACAGACCCCGGATGATTATATGGGCTGGGTACACCAGGCGGGTATCACGCGGATGAACAAAGAAGAATATCATGCCTGGAACAGCGCTGAAAAGATCGTAGTTACTTCCCATTACGGATTCACTTACGAAAAGCCCGACCCTGAGTCGCAATCCGTCTCCGATGTCGTATCGGGCGACCGGCTGAAATGGGAGGGCGTCGAAGGCGCTTATTATAAGGTGGCCTATCCCGACGGGCGTAAAGCCTATATCTCTTGTTCGATCTCCCAACCCGAAAAGGAGTGGCGCAAGGTGTTGAAACAAGACGCTTCAAGCATTATCGCTACGGCCAAAACCCTGTTGGGCGTGCCTTATCTTTGGGCCGGAACTTCCGCGAAAGGAATGGATTGCAGCGGCTTTGTACGTACAACGCTTTACCTGCACGATATCATCATACCCAGAGATGCTTCGCAACAAGCCTGTGTGGGCGAACATATTGATATTGCCCCCGATTTTGGCAACCTGCAACCCGGCGACCTGCTTTTCTTCGGACGCAAAGCTACGGCGGAACGTAAAGAACGTGTTGTGCATGTAGCTATATATATAGGCGATAAGAAGTTCATCCATGCCCAGGGTGATGTGCGCATCAATAGTTTTGATCCGGCAGACGCGGATTTCGATGAATACAATCTGAACCGTTTGTTGTTTGCTACCCGTTTTTTGGATTCGATCGGCACGCCCGGGATCAATACGACAGCCACAAACGCTTATTATTAATAAGGAAGGAGTTAGATATGAAACAGAACAGAAGACAATTCCTAAAAACAGCGGCATTGACTACGCTGGGTTCAGGCCTCATCCTGAATAAAACGCTTGCCGGCGAAAAACCGGCTTTATTCTCCGTTAACCGTACAGTAGGGCGCGATGCTAAAATGAAACTTTCGTTCCGGCCCTACGAGTTACAACTGCGCCATGTTTTTACCGTAGCTACTTATTCGCGGACAACAACTCCCGATGTACAAGTAGAAATAGCGTATGAGGGGGTCGTCGGGTACGGCGAAGCCTCGATGCCTCCTTATCTTGGAGAGACGGTCGAATCGGTGATGAACTTCCTGGGTAAAGTGAACCTGGAGCAGTTTAATGACCCGTTCCAGCTGGAAGATATACTGGCCTACATTGATGGCGTCATGCCCGGGAACACTGCGGCTAAAGCGTCTGTCGACATCGCTTTGCACGACCTGGTCGGTAAGTTGCTCGGAGCGCCATGGTATAAGATCTGGGGGTTGAATAAGGAAAAAGCGCCTTCTACGACATTCACGATCGGAATCGATACGGCGGATGTGGTACGCGAGAAAACAGAAGAGGTGGCGGGGCGATTCAATATACTGAAAGTGAAACTCGGACGCGAGAACGATAAGGAGATGATCGAGACCATCCGTTCCGTCAGCGACCTACCTATTGCGGTCGATGCCAATCAGGGATGGACAGACAAGAAACATGCGCTGGATATGATCCATTGGTTGAAAGAAAAAGGTATTGTCATGGTGGAACAACCCATGCCCAAAACACAATTGGACGATATCGCGTGGGTCACTCAGCACAGTCCTCTGCCGGTCTTCGCCGATGAGTCCCTGCAACGCTTGAGTGATGTTGCAGGACTGAGCGGAGCATTTACCGGCATCAACATCAAACTGATGAAGTGTACCGGTATGCGCGAGGCTTGGAAGATGGTTACGCTGGCCCGCGCATTGAATATGAAAGTGATGGTGGGATGTATGACGGAAACATCCTGCGCTATTTCTGCGGCCGCCCAGTTCTCACCGGCGGTTGATTTTGCCGATCTCGACGGGGCGCTGCTGATCGCTAATGACAGGTTTAAAGGTATGGAAGTCGTGAAAGGAAAGATCACCCTGAATGACTTGCCTGGTATTGGAGTGGTTAAGCGATGATGTGCAAGCCTTATTTCAGTATATTCTTTCTCCTGTTCGCCTGCCAATCGCCCAAGACGGATCAGGTTGCCGTGGATTGGGAACAGGAGCGGATGGAACGTATAAAGATCGATTTCTCCCGTACGGAAGATGACGTGAAGGCGTATATCCGCAAGTACATTCCCGATGTTACGGACGAACAGATGCGTCATTGGGAAGACGCCAAGGCGCTCGAGTATATGATCATTGATGGTGAAAGGCGCTATCTCCGTAATGCGGCGCCCAACTTGTTCCGGGTCGATTCTGCCGCCCGGGCCATTAAGGCCGCTAAGGATGGCGACCCGCTGAGCGGTAGCGAGAAAGTGAACCGGAAACATTTGCCAGAAGTTATTCGTGCGGTGAAAAAGCTAAAGGTAGATACTGTGCTTCCTGTCCGTATGCGGGTGAAGTACACATTGACTGTGGAGGCGAACGCTGTACCCGATGGAGAAGTGATCCGTTGCTGGCTGCCGTATCCCAAGGACAAACAACACCGTCAGAAGGATGTGACGTTTATCTTTGCCAGTGAGCCGGAATATATTTTATCTCCCGTATCTTACCAACATTCCACGCTTTATATGGAGAAGAAAGCAATGAAAGATCAGCCGACGGTTTTCTCGGAAGAATTTACGTATACCTCTTATGCGGAATGGCGCAGGCTGGAACCGGAAGATGTCTTGCCTTATGATACGACGACCTGTTTATATAAGGAATATACGGCGGAGCGCGAAACCCATGTCCGATTCTCCCCCCGTATAAAACAATTGGCCGAGCGGTTGGCGGGAGACGAGCCAGATCCGCTATTGAAAGCGCGACGCTATTTCAGATGGATAAACGATAGCTTTCCTTGGGCATCGGCGCGTGAATATTCTACGATTCCCAACATACCGGAATATGTGCTCGATAACAATCATGGCGATTGCGGCCAGGTAACCCTCCTTTTCGTTACCCTGTGCCGCTATAGCGGTATTCCGGCGCATTTTCAGAGTGGTTTTATGATGCATCCCGGCGCCTGGAACCTGCATGACTGGGCGGAAGTGTATTTTGAAGGCGTCGGCTGGGCGCCTGTCGACCAGTCGTTCGGTATTCCGGCCTACGCGCGGACCCCTGAAGAAGAAATGTTCTTCCTGGGAGGTATCGATGCCTGGCGTATGATCGTGAACAACGATTATTCTATGCCGCTTTATCCGGAAAAGAAATATCCCCGGAGCGAAACTGTTGACTTTCAGCGTGGCGAGGTCGAGTGGACGGGAGGTAATCTTTATTTTGATCAATGGGATTATAACATGGAGATTGAATATCTGTAACTCCTTTTGTCACAATGAGTGTAAATTTGTCAGGTTTTGCCGTTAAGCGCTGTTAAGTGATAACATGCTCTGTTAAAAGAGAACAAAAAACAGGAACAAACGGAAGTATTGAATGATTTTTGTTGTTATTTTACCGACGGAAATGTTAATCCGAAGAGAATTATAGTGTTAAATACAAATAGAATATTAACAAGCTAATGAAATAGAAGTATGAAAAGAACAACGAAAAACATCCTTGTTGTAGGAGCGATCGTCTTGCTTAGTTCGGGTGTGGCTGGTTTGACCACATACTCCATGATGAACGATGGTAAACATGGAATTACAGTTTTATCTTCCGAATCTTCCAACGATCTGTTCAAACAAAATCCGAATGTTAAGCTTGCTACATTCAACGCAATGGACGCCCAACCTGTTGATTTGACATTGGCGGCGGAAAATTCGGTCCATGCCGTGGTACATATTAAATCGACAGAACGCTCCAGGACAAGAACCGTACAACAAATGCCCGATTTTTTCGATTTCTTCTTCGGAGATGGACAGGGACGTCAACGCCAGATACAGACCGAACCCCGTGTGGGATTCGGATCAGGAGTGATCATCTCCAAAGATGGATATGTTGTAACCAACAACCATGTGATCGAGGGAGCCGACGAGATCAGCGTGACACTGAATGATAACCGTGAGTTCATCGGCCGTGTGGTTGGTACGGACCCAAATACTGACCTCGCGTTGGTGAAAATAGAAGGTGATGATTTCCCGACACTGCCGATTGGCGACTCCGATGCTTTAAAAGTAGGGGAGTGGGTGCTTGCGGTGGGTAATCCTTTCAACCTGACTTCTACCGTAACCGCAGGTATTGTAAGCGCTAAAGCCCGTTCATTGGGGGTATATAGCGGAGGGATAGAGTCATTTATCCAGACCGATGCGGCTATCAATAAAGGAAACAGTGGCGGCGCGTTGGTTAATGCCAAAGGTGAATTGATCGGTATTAACGCCGTACTTTCTTCACCTACGGGAGCTTATACCGGGTATGGATTTGCTATTCCGACCAGTATCATGACTAAGGTCGTAAGCGACTTGAAACAATACGGAACTGTACAACGCGCTATTCTTGGCATTAGAGGCAATTCCATCAGCAATAAGGGCTTGATTGAAGAATTGCGGAAGAAAGCCAAGGACCTTGACGTGGTAGATGGCGTATGGGTTGGCGAAGTTATCGAAGGAGGTTCGGCTGCGGGAGCTGATATTAAGGTCGATGACGTGATCGTAGGCATTGACGGTAAGCTCGTTAAAACCATGGCTGACTTGCAGGAGGCTCTGGCGAAACACCGGCCGGGTGATAAGGTGAAAGTGAAACTGATCCGTGATAAGAAAGAAAGGACGGTTGAAATAACATTAAAGAATGAACAAGGTACAACCAATGTTGTGAAGAATGCCGATATGGAAATTCTGGGAGCTGCTTTCAGGGAGTTGCCTGACGGAATGAAGAAGCAGCTCAACCTGAGTTCAGGCCTTGAAGTTACAGGGGTAAATTCAGGCAAGATGGCAGATGCCGGTGTCCGTAAAGGATTTATCATCCTGAAAGCTAACAACCAAATTGTTCGTAAGGTGAGCGATCTGGAAGAGATCTTTAAAGTTGCCGTGAAGTCACCCGAACAAGTACTGTTTATCTCAGGTATGTTCCCGTCAGGAAAACGCACCAGCTATGCGGTCGACCTGTCACAGGATTAACAAGCAAAAAATAATATAGGATAGATCATAGCGGCCTGGATGGCCGCGGCATAAGGTAAAAAGATTCAAATTAAGTTAATGTGAGACAAAAGTGCGTCAATAGTTAAACCTGTTGACGCTCTTTATTGTTAGAAGTTAGAAGATAGAAGTAACTTCTGATTTATTTAAAAAGTTGCTTGGTATTTGCATGGAAATGAATAAAATCTTGTAATTTTGCACACTAAATTTGTTTTTAGGATGAGACAGCTAAAGATAACAAAAAGTATCACCAACAGAGAGAGCGCTTCTCTTGACAAGTATTTACAGGAAATTGGCCGTGAAGACCTGATTACGGTTGAAGAAGAAGTCGAACTCGCTCAACGTATCCGTAAAGGAGACCGTGTGGCGTTGGAAAAACTAACCCGTGCGAATCTGCGTTTCGTTGTTTCGGTAGCTAAACAGTACCAGAACCAAGGTTTGAGTTTGCCCGACTTGATTAACGAGGGTAATTTAGGGTTGATTAAAGCTGCGGAGAAATTCGATGAAACGCGCGGTTTTAAATTTATCAGTTACGCGGTGTGGTGGATTCGTCAGTCTATTCTGCAAGCGTTGGCGGAACAATCAAGAATTGTCCGCCTTCCGTTGAATCAGGTAGGTTCGCTGAATAAGATCAGCAAAGCTTTCTCCAAGTTCGAACAGGAAAACGAGCGCCGCCCTTCTCCCGAAGAGTTGGCCGAAGAGCTGGATATTCCGGTAGATAAGATCTCCGACACGCTGAAAGTATCAGGACGTCACATCTCGGTTGACGCCCCGTTTGTAGAAGGTGAAGACAACAGCCTGTTGGATGTGCTGATCAACGATGACTCTCCGATGGCGGATTATACGTTGGTAAATGAATCTCTTGCGAAGGAAATCGATAGAGCGCTATCTACGTTGACCGAAAGGGAAAAAGATATCATACAGATGTTTTTTGGTATCGGACAACAAGAACTGACATTGGAAGAGATCGGCGATAAGTTTGGACTCACTCGCGAGCGTGTTCGTCAGATTAAAGAAAAAGCGATCCGCAGACTAAGAACAAGTAATCGCAGTCAGTTGCTCAAATCTTATCTGGGATAAATAAAAGATTACCACCTTTGTGGATCATTAATAATTTAGATAGAGTATGAAATTCGCTAAAATAGCTCTTTTGTTTGTGGTGGTCTTGATGGTATGTTCTGCCGCTTCCAAGAAAAGTAAGTCTGTATATGCGTTCGGTTTTTCGGCGTCATTCACAGATACTATTGTGTATTGTACGGAAATTCAGGTGTTGGATAGCGTACATCTGGACAAAAACGGTTTCTTACCTTACAGAGACCATTATAGCTATCAGTTAAAGAACTATCTGGAATATCAGAAAGGGGAGAAAAACAGAACCTGTATGATCTATTTCTCTAACAACCAGGCAAAACTTTCTAAAGAGAGGGCTAAGTTGTTGGGTAAATATAAGAAAGATAAGACCATAAAACAGGAAGAATTGAAACGGGCCGAATTTTCTTTTAAGAAACCTGAAGATTGATGATTGAAAATGAAAAAGGTAGGACATGAAAATAAAACTCCACTATGTACTGATGAGTTTGGCGCTTATATTTTTGGGCGCTTGTGGCGATGATGACGATCCAATAGTGATAAACCGTACGGTGTTGGTTTATATTATGGGTGATAATACTTTGAATCACTACGTTAGTGATGATATTTCGGAAATGACCGAAGGTGCGGCCGGTATCGACCTGACTCGGAATAATCTTTTGGTATATGCTGATAATGGTTCTTCTGTAAAATTTTTCCGTATGTATAAGGACAAGAAAGGGGAGATTGTTCAAGACTTGGTTCAAACGTATAATCCTGATCGTAATTCTGTCGGCTTGTCTGAAATGAAAGAAGTTCTTTCTTTAGTCTATAAAGAATATCCGGCGGAGAGTTACGGCCTTGTCTTGTGGTCTCACGGTGAGGGATGGAAACCAGGTACGACATCTTCATCCTCTCGTTGGATAGGTCAGGATGATAGTGCGACATTGAGTATTTCTACATTGAGTGAGGCGTTAAGCGTAATTCCTTATTATGAATATATTCTTTTTGACGCTTGTTTTATGCAATCCGTTGAAGTCGCTTACGAGTTGCGTGAGCATACCGGTTACTTTATTGGTTCACCTGCGGAAATACCCGGTCCGGGAGCGCCTTATCAGGATGTAGTATCTGCGATGTTTGCAAAGAGTGATGCGGCAATGGCGATTGCCCGTGGCTATTATGAGTATTACCGTAAACTTTATACAGGAAAAGTTCCGGTGTCAGATCGTTGGACGGGTGGGGTGGCAATATCTGTTATAAAAGCAGACAAGCTTGAGGCGTTGGCAGCGGCTACCAAATCTATCTTGCCTGTTCTGATACAAAATGGCGAGTCGGTTAATGTGACAGATGTGTTGGATTACGATCGCAGAACCAACGGCAATTATATCGGTTATTATGATTTTGATCTGCTGATGAAGTCGCTAGCCAATGCCACCACGGTGGATTTAACCTCGTGGTCTGCCGCATATGAAGCTGCTGTGCCTTACGCGGAATCTACTGATAAAATTTTTACAGGGCTGTTCCCTGGTAACAACATTGGCAGTATGTTTTCTGTAACTGATTATAGCGGCGTTTCCATATACGTTCCGCGTACCGGTAGTCCGGCGGCGTTGAACGACTCGTATAAAACTTTCCAATGGTATCAGGATGCCGGCTGGTCGGTATCTACGAACTGAATAAAAAGTGGACGCTTTCTGCCGCATGGATATATTATACCGGAAATGCGATCACCTATCCGAGCGGCAAATACCGGATAGATGGAAAGGATGTGATGTATTATGACGAAAGAAAACTATACTTACATATCTGATCGGTATGAAATGGTGTACGACCGACAACATTGAGAGACCGGCTAAAGGATCGGCTGATCTCTACCGCTTTTGTTGATGGCAGCGCTATCCACCGACCGGTATTTATCGGTTATGAGGTCGATAGGGATGACGACCCGATTCATCAAGGCGACGTAGTTACTGTGGAGATGCAATGCCTGGATAAAGGTGTTTATACGTTCTTTGAGACTTTATACAATGTTGAAGATGCGTCGGCCAATCCGGCGAGTAATATTAAAGGAGGCGCGTTGGGCTATTTTGGCGCTTACTCGTTCACCTCTAAAGATATAGTGATGAAATTGGTAGGATTGATTACAGAAGTAGTGACAACTTGCCACTACTTCTGTAGTAGTATAAAGATCAAATAGAGAGCGTTCTTAATACGTTGACAAGTTCGCGTTTGATCGGCTTGTCGTTTTTGATCGCTTTAGAGAAAGGAACATAAACGATTTCGTCATTCTCGATACCGATCATTACGTTGCGTTGATCCTCCATGATCGCGTCAATGGCCGCGGCGCCTAACCGGCTGGCTAAGATACGGTCATGAGCTGTCGGGCTTCCTCCGCGTTGGACATGTCCCAGGATCGTTACACGTACGTCATATTGCGGATGTTCATTCTTGACGCGTTCGGCATAGTGCATGGCTCCTCCCGTCAACTCACTTTCGGCAACCAACACGATACTGCTGTTCTTTGATTTGCGGAATCCGCTCTTGATGAGTTCTTCCAGTTGGTCTACTTCGGTATTGAATTCGGGGATGATGGCTGCTTCCGCGCCTGAAGCGATCGCGCCATTCAAGGCCAGAAAGCCGGCATCGCGCCCCATGACTTCAACAAAGAACAAACGGTCGTGGGAGGTCGCCGTATCACGGATTTTATCCACAGCGTCCAAGATTGTATTCAGCGCTGTATCATATCCAATGGTTGTATCCGTACCGTACAGGTCATTGTCTATCGTTCCGGGTAGTCCTATACAAGGAACATTATGCTCCTGTGCAAAGATACGGGCGCCGGTTAGAGAGCCGTCCCCTCCGATGACTACAAGCGCGTCAATGCCATGCCTTTGCATGGCTTCGTATGCGACCTTGCGCCCTTCGGGAGTGGTAAACTCCTTGCAACGTGCGGTTTTGAGGATCGTACCCCCCAATTGAATGATATTACTTACATTCTGGCTTTTGAATTCAACGATCTCATCGGTGATCAAGCCTTTATATCCTCTGTATATGCCTTTTACCTGTAAGCCATTGTAAATGGCCGCGCGCGTTACAGCGCGAATTGCGGCATTCATCCCCGGTGCGTCGCCCCCGGAGGTTAATATTCCGACACATTTAACAATTCCCATAACAATCTTTTTTCTTAATTCGTTTAAATTTATACGGTACAAAGATAACAAAAAGGGTGAGCGCTCCCTTCATGTCTTTTATCAAACTTTCGATCGTATATAAATATAGACCTCTTCCATAAGCCACTTAGGTGTAGATGTCGCGCCACAGATTCCTATTGATTTCGCGCTGTTTAGTAAAGTATCATCACTGTCTTGCTTGCGTGCGATCAGGTGGGAATTTGAGTTGACGTTACGACATTCATCAAATAACATCTTTCCGTTTGAGCTCTTTTTGCCGCTGACGAAGAAGATCAGTCCATGTGTCGCGGCAAATTGTCGGATATTGGGTATGCGGTTAGCTACTTGCCGGCAAATCGTATCGTAATATTCGAATGTAGCTTTAGGGGAAATACGTTTCTTAATTTCTTCAATAATGGTTGCGAAGCCATCCAGTGGTTTGGTTGTTTGAGAGTATAGCCAGATATTTTTATTAAAATCCAGTTTATTTATCTCATCCATGTTTTCGATGACAATCGCTTTACCTTCCGTCTGGCCTACCAGCCCAAGGACTTCGGCATGTCCTTCCTTGCCGTAAATTACGATCTGATCGTTTTCTGTTTGATTATCCGGATGTTCCTGTTTGATCCTTTTTTGAAGCCGCAATACTACGGGGCATGTTGCGTCGATGATCTCTACGCTATTCTTACATGCGGTCTCGTATGTCTCGGGGGGTTCTCCATGTGCTCGGAGCAGTACTTTAGCATTATGTAGCGCTTTGAATTCATCAGGATTGATGGTGATCAGCCCAAGCTCTTTCAAGCGTTCCACTTCACGGCTGTTGTGTACGATGTCGCCCAAGCAATAAAGTGTTTCTCCTTTTGCTAATTCTTCCTCTGCCTTCTTGATTGCGTTGACAACCCCAAAACAGAAGCCTGAACCCTCGTCCATTTCGACCACGGTTCTCATTTCGTTATTGTATGGCTTGCAGATATTGTTTCATAAGCCACTCCTTTTGCTGGGGAATACTCATGATACTATTATCTAAAAGCATAGCGTCATCCGCTTTTCGTAACGGGCTGATTTCACGGCTTTGATCCATATAATCGCGCTCTTTTACGTTTTTCAAAATATCGTCGTAGTCGGCTTCCTGTCCTTTAGCTTTTAATTCTTCATATCTGCGCTTCGCCCGTGTTTCGGGAGAAGCCGTAACAAAGACCTTCAGTTCGGCATCAGGGAAGACTGTCGTTCCGATATCCCTTCCGTCCATAACGATCCCTTTGGCTTTTCCCATTTCCTGTTGTTGACGAACCATGGCTTCACGGACAAAGCCAAGTGTACTGATCGGGCTTACTTTTGCGGAAACATCCATACTACGGATTTTATTCTCCACATTTACACCATTTAGATAAGTATCCGGTCGTTGCGTATCCAGATCGAGCCGGAAAGAAATGTGAATATCCTGTATCCGGCTTTTCAGCGTTTCAACATCTATCTCGTCGCCATTAAACAAACCATGCTCCATGGCATATAAGGTTACAGCCCGATACATAGCGCCACTGTCGATGTAGATATATCCGATTTCTTTGGCCAGATCCTTTGCCATCGTACTTTTTCCACTCGATGAAAATCCGTCGATTGCTATTGTTATCTTCTTCATTTTCTTTCCTTTTCCTGTCTTTTTTATCTTTTCAATTAAAAAAGCGCTCAAAGATACGGTATTTTAAAATATCTAAGTTACATTTGCGTCATTATTCAATTTTATTGTGCATGACTTAAATCTGATAACAACAAGTGGTTGTTTTATCAGGTTTAAAGAATTAAAAAAACAAAAATGCCGCAGGGTTAGTGCAAAAAAAAACGGGTAATCCGGAAGATTATTTGAAATTGTGTTATATTTGCCCTAAGCTAAATGAGGAACACATATTAAAATATATTATATTATGGAAATCAAGAAATCGCCTAAGGCAGACCTGGAAGGTAAGAAGTCAACATGGATGTTGATTGGTTACGTGATCGTGCTTGCTTTTATGTTTGTAGCGTTCGAATGGACAGAACGTGATAAGGTAATTGATACAAGTCAGGCTTTGGTCGACGTTGTATTCGAAGAAGAAATTATCCCTCTTACTCAACAGCCGGAGAACATTCCTCCTCCACCGCCTGAAGCGCCTTCTATAGCTGAAGTATTGCAGATCGTGGAAGATGATGCGAATGTGGAGCAAACAGCTATCGCATCTACTGAAGACATAGGCGAAAAAGTAGAAGTGAAATATGTTCCGGTTGCTGTTGTCGAAGAAGAACCGGATGAGATAACCATCTTTGAAGTTGTAGAAAATATGCCTGAATTCCCAGGTGGTTATGCAGCTTTGATGCAGTTCCTTTCTAAAAATATCAAGTATCCTCCTATTGCACAGGAAAACGGAACGCAAGGTCGTGTAATCGTACAGTTCGTTGTGAACAGAGACGGTTCTGTAGTTGACCCCGTTATTGTACGCAGTGTAGACCCATATCTTGATAAAGAAGCCCTCCGCGTGATTTCCCAGATGCCTAAATGGAAAGCTGGTATGCAGAGAGGTAAAGCGGTACGTGTGAAGTACACCGTGCCTGTATCGTTCAGACTACAGTAATTGTCTATATAGGTGAAAAAAGGCTGCTGTAAGCAGCCTTTTTTCATACTGTCCTCTTTTCAATCTATATTTATATGCTGACAGCCAATCAAATACATGATCAAATAAACACCTACATATCCGGATCGTTCCTTGTACATGCCCCGGAAGGTTTATATGCTCCGATAGATTATGTATTATCTATGGGAGGAAAGCGTATTCGCCCGGTACTCATGCTAATGGCGTACAACCTGTATAAAGAAGATGTTTCCGCGGCATTGGCGCCTGCTACCGGAATAGAAATATTCCATAACTATACGCTTCTGCATGACGATTTGATGGATAGGGCGGATATGCGTCGAGGAAAGAAAACGGTTCATAAAGAGTGGAATGACAATACCGCGATTTTATCAGGCGATGCCATGTTGGTTCTTGCTTATCAATATATAGCTAAGGCGCCGTCGGCACATTTAAAAGAAATACTGGATCTATTCAGTATGACTGCTCTGGAAGTCTGTGAAGGTCAACAATATGATGTTGACTTTGAACATTGGAATAATGTAACCGAACAAGATTATCTGGAGATGATTCGCTTGAAGACCGCGGTTTTGCTTGCAGCAGGCCTAAAAATGGGCGCTATACAAGGTGGGGCCTTACAACAAGATGCTGACTTGTTGTATGATTTCGGTATCAATATCGGTCAGGCTTTTCAATTGAAAGATGACTTTTTGGATGTATATGGCGATCCGGCTGTTTTTGGTAAGAATATCGGCGGTGATATTTTATGCAATAAGAAAACCTATATGATGATCAAAGCGCTGGAACTGTCCGATGACACACAAAAAGCTGAATTGGATAAATGGATGCGAACGACGACTTTTAATCCGGAGGATAAAATCTCTGCGGTTGTTAATATATATAATGAAATAGGGATCAAAACACGCTGTGAAAATAAAATGCGTGAATATTACGACAACGCTATGTGCGGCTTAGAAAAAGTATCCGTAGAAAAGGAGAAAAAAAATGAATTAACAAATCTGGTACATGATTTGATGTGCCGTAAAAATTAGAGTATAACAAGGAATATGTATGCCTTATAGACGATTGCCTAATACTGACTTGGCGAGGGTTCGGGCCTTGAAGTCGGCTGTGGAAAGGTGCGAAAAATATAATGTGTATGATTTGGTTATTTCTTTAAAAACACTTACTGAAGCACGAAACTTCCTGCTTCGCTTTGAAGGGGCGCAAGCATATTATAAGCAGTGTTATGATAATCAATCAAAATCAAGCCGCAAACATCAAACGAATGTAAAGGTGGCTCGATTGTTCATTTCACATTTTATTCAGGTTTTAAACATGTCCGTTCTCCGTTCGGAGATAAAAAAGTCGCATAAAGAACTGTATGGTTTACCTGTGGAAAATTTTAATGTTCCGGATTTAACCAGTGAATCCGCTATTGCAGAATGGGGAGAAAAAATAATACAGGGAGAGAAGAAAAGACTGGATGCCGGCGGTGCGCCGATTTATAATCCGACGATTGCCAAGGTAAAAGTACACTATGATATTTTTATGGAAGGTTACTTAAGGCAAAAAGAACTCCAGTTAATTACCGGCCGTAGCCTTGAGGAATTGACGTCTATGCGGAATACGGCCGATGAAATAATTCTCAATATTTGGAATCAGGTAGAAAAGAAATTTGGAGATGTACAACCCAATGAAAAACGACTGGACATGTGTCGGGAATATGGGCTGATATATTATTATCGTTCAAACGAAAAACAAAGGGAAGCACTCTCTGAATCATGAATTTTATAGATACTCACTCCCATATTTATTTGGAAGAATTCGATGTGGATCTTCCGGAAGTGATTGAACGCGCGCGCCTGGCAGGTGTTACTCAAATACTTCTTCCCAATGTGGATAGTACTACTATAGAACGACTGTTGAGAGTGTGTAATGAATATAAGGGGTATTGTTATCCGATGATTGGAGTACATCCGACGTCTGTTGATGAGAGCTACGAAAAGGAGTTGGCTATTGTAGAGCGAGAGCTGGCTACTTCTAATTCATATATTGCTGTCGGTGAAGTTGGATTAGATTTATATTGGGACAAGACTTATCTGAAAGAGCAGATAGTTGTATTTGACACACAGATACAGTGGGCGTTGAGATATAACCTGCCTTTGGTTATTCATAGCCGTGATGCTTTTGAGCATATATATGAAGTGATGAAGCCTTATAAGGACTTATCTTTAAAAGGGATATTTCATAGTTTTACCGGTTCTGTTGAAGATGCGGATCGATTGCTGGAATTTGATGGTTTTATGTTGGGTGTCAATGGGGTGGTGACCTTTAAAAACTCTTCTCTTCCTAAAGTACTGAAGCATATTCCTGTAGAGCGTATTGTATTGGAAACCGACGCTCCTTATCTCACTCCCGTTCCTTATCGGGGAAAGAGAAATGAAAGCGCCCACTTGAAATACACTTTGTTGAAAATAGGTGAAATATATGGTGTATCTCCTGAGTTAATAGCGAAACAAACTGCCATGAATACTTTAAAAGTGTTTGGAATGCCGCAGAAACAGGTATAAGGTTTTAAAGTTTATTAATTTGACCGGTTAATTGGATAGAAAAAAGTGATAATTCTGGAGAAGAAGAAAAAAAAGGATACATTTGTATCCAAAATCATTTGTGGTTCGCATTTTTTTTGTAATTTGCGACCGTTTTAGAAAGAATTTGAAGTCTTGGAGAGATGCTCGAGTGGTTGAAGAGGCACGCCTGGAAAGCGTGTATACGCCTAAAGTGTATCGCGGGTTCGAATCCCGCTTTCTCCGCCATACAAAGCTCGATTCTTAATGTATAATATTTGACAAATGATAAATATATAATAATCAATTAATTAATCTTAAAAATTAGACACACAATGAAAAAGTTATTTGCAATTGTTGCTGTGATGGGAATCCTAACTTTTGGATCTACTCAACTTGCTCAGGCTCAAGATGCTCCTGCGGCAGCGCAGACGGAACAAAGTACGGGAACTGACTCAGTCGGAGCTGGTGGTATCCACAAAGAGATCAAAATCAAATTTATTGAAGGTACTGCTTCATTCATGAGTTTGGTAGCTATCGCTTTGGTTATTGGTTTGGCATTCTGTATCGAGAGAATTATTTATTTGAGTTTAGCTGAAATCAATACCAAAAAATTTGTGGCTAATATCGAAGCTAATCTTGAAAAAGGTGACGTGGAAGCAGCAAAGGATCTGGCTCGTAACACCAGAGGGCCTGTAGCATCTATCTATTATCAAGGCTTGATGAGAATTGATCAAGGTGTTGATGTAGTAGAAAAATCAGTAGTCGCTTACGGCGGTGTTCAGGCTGGTTACCTTGAAAAAGGATGTTCTTGGGTTACTCTGTTTATCGCGATGTCTCCATCATTAGGGTTCTTAGGTACTGTAATCGGTATGGTTATGGCGTTCGACAAGATCCAACAGGTGGGTGATATTTCTCCAACAGTTGTTGCCGGCGGTATGAAAGTGGCTTTGATCACAACCATCTTCGGTCTTATCGCTGCGTTGATCCTTCAATTGTTCTATAACTATATCCTTTCCAAGATCGAAGCGCTTACAAGTGAAATGGAAGATTCTTCCGTAACTTTGCTCGATCTGGTGATTAAATACAACTTGAAATATCAAAAATAAGAATAACGATGAGTAAGTTAACATATAGAGTTTCGTACTACGTATTGTATGCCATATTTGCAGTCATAATTGTAGTATTGGGCCTTTTCTATTTCGGTGGCGAAATGAGTGCGCCGCTTGTGCCAGAAATGGCTAATCCTGCTCATACTGATACTTTATTGTATTTGATGTACGGCTTATTTGGTTTTATAGTAATAGCAACTGTGATTGCTTTTATCGTACAGTTTGGCGCGGCATTGAAAGATAATCCGGTAGCTGCTTTGAAATCATTATTAGGTTTTGTTTTGTTAGTAATAGTTATGATTGTAGCTTGGTCTGCAGGTAGCGAAGAAGCGCTTGTATTGCCGGGTTATGATGGTACGGAAAATGTACCTTTCTTCTTGAAACTAACAGATATGTTCCTTTATACACTTTATTTCATGATTGCAGCTTGTATTTTGGCTATGATTGGAAGTAGCATTAAAAAGGCATTATCGTAAAACCATATTAAAACGAGAATATAATGGCAAAAGGAAATAGAAAAGTTCCTGAAATTAATTCAAGCTCTACGGCCGATATCGCTTTTATCATTCTTATCTTCTTTTTGGTAACTACATCTATGGATACGGATAGAGGGTTAGCGCGTCAGTTGCCTCCTCCTCCGGAGCCGGATATGAAGATAGAGGATATAATTATCAAGGAAAGAAATGTGCTCCAGGTTCTCTTGAACTCTCAAAACCAATTGATGGTGGGAGGCGAGTACGTTAGAGTTTCTGATTTGAGAAAGCGTGCGAAAGAATTTATTGCAAATCCGTACAATGATGAAAAAATGCCGGAAAAGAAGGCAAAAGATGTGCCCTTTTTTGGTAACGTCATGGTTACGGAAAACCATGTAATTTCTTTGCTGAATGACCGTGGTACGACATATCAGGCGTATATAGATGTCCAGAATGAGTTAGTTGCTGCTTATAATGAGTTGAGAAATGAATTGGCTCAGGAAAAATGGCAGAAGAACTACGATGCTTTGGATGAAGAACAGAAGAAAGCGATTCGTATGATCTATTCTCAAAAGATCTCTGAAGCTGAACCTAAAAACTACGGAGGAAAGAAGTAATGGGAAAATTTAATAAAACGGGCAAGCGTGAAATGCCTGCGTTGAACACTTCTTCTTTGCCTGACCTTATCTTTACGTTGTTGTTCTTCTTTATGATTGTAACGACTATGCGTGAAGTAACATTGAAGGTTGAGTTTAAGGTTCCTGTAGGTACAGAACTTGAGAAACTGGAAAAGAAATCGTTGGTAACTTTCATTTATGTAGGTAGGCCTAACGAAGAATTTCGTAAGAAGATGGGTTCTGAAAGCCGTATTCAGTTGAATGACCAGTTTGCTGAAGTTGCAGAAATTCAGGACTTCATCACTCAGGAAAGATTAAGTATGAAAGAAGAGGACCAGCCATTTATGACTGTATCGCTGAAAATCGACCAGGAAACCAAGATGGGTATCGTAACCGATATAAAACAAGCTCTTCGTCAAGCTTATGCATTAAAGATCAACTACTCTGCGCAACCGCGTCAGTAAGGGTTGACTTTAGATAACGAAAAGGAGGATATTTTAGAATATCCTCCTTTTTGTTAAAACACGCCTATGACAGAATAACGAAAAGGCGGCCGATGTGGACACGCTGTATCGGCGCAAAGTTAATTTTGTTCCCGGAAAAATGCTGAAGGACTTCCTGAAAAATGTAGCGGTTACCCGTATGGCGGCTATTGATAAAAACCGTGTTAAACGACCTTTAAAAATTCTATCTATAATCAATTAACTTTTATTTAGTCAACCTTTTCTAGGGTAAGACAAATTAAAATAAACCCCTTTTCTTTTAACGTGGATAGCGTGTCTCAGACGAATAAAGATAAAAAATAGAAGCTGAATGGTAGCTTTTATCCAAATAACATGTATATTCGTTGCATAAAATAATAATTTAAGTGAAATAAAGCATGAGAAAAGTAATACTAATGGTTGCTTTGGGCGCAATGGCCTGGAGCGCTCCGGCACAGGAGAAAGACACAACAGGGTTCGTGTTCACCACAGTGAAAGAAGCCCCCATCACTTCAGTCAAGAACCAGAACCGCTCAAGTACGTGTTGGAGTTTCTCGGCGTTGGGCTTTCTCGAATCGGAAATGCTGCGCCTGGGCAAAGGAGAATATGATCTGTCGGAAATGTTTGTGGTGCACCACACGATGATCGACCGCGCGGTAAGGTACGTCCGTTTGCATGGCGATAACTCGTTCTCACCGGGAGGCAGCTTCGAGGATGTGCTCTATTGCATGAGAAACTACGGATTGGCGCCGCAGGAAGCTATGCCGGGTATCCTGTATGGCGACAGCCTGCATGTGCACAACGAACTGGACGCCGTGGCAAAAGCATACGTCGATGCGATCGCCAAAGGCAGGCTGAATAAACTGTCTCCGGTATGGAAGAACGGATTGACCGGTATTTATGACGCATATCTGGGAGCGTACCCGGAAAAGTTCATCTATAAAGGAAAGGAATACACCCCGAAAACTTTCGCTCAATCGTTGGGTTTGAACGCGGCGGACTACGTATCCCTGACCTCGTTTACACATCATCCGTTCTATACGGAGTTTGCCATCGAGATTCAGGATAATTGGCGCAACGCCTTGTCGTGGAACCTGCCGTTGAACGAATTAATGGCCGTTATTGACAACGCGGTGGACAAAGGTTACACCGTGGCATGGGGAAGCGACGTGAGCGAAACCGGATTTACCCGTAACGGCATCGCCGTACTGCCCGACATGGAACGCCCCGATTTGACCGGATCGGACATGGCCCGCTGGACAGGGCTGTCGGCAGAAGACAAACGCAAGGAAGCGACATCAAAGCCAGGGCCTGAAAAGGACGTGACTGCGGAAATGCGCCAGGCAGGTTTCGACAACTGGGAAACAACCGACGACCACGGTATGTTGATCTACGGTATTGCCAAAGACCAAAACGGCAAAGAATACTATATGGTGAAGAACTCTTGGGGAACCAACAGTACATACAAAGGTACCTGGTATGCATCAAAACCATTCGTGAAGTACAAAACAATGAATATCCTGGTACACAAGGACGCGGTTCCGAAGGAAATCGCGAAGAAGATCAGGCTGAAATAGTTAAGAGTTGACAGTTATCATGCGGGCATGGGTTTGAACTCTTGCCCGCATGGTAACTGTCAATTGTTCAGCGCTGTTTTCAGGTCGTTTATCAGGTCGGCGGTATTCTCGATGCCTGCGGAAAGCCTCACGAGATTGTCCGTAATGCCCGATCGGAGGCGGACTTCCGGGGCTACGGAGGCGTGGGAGAAATAGGCCGGGACTTCGATGAGGGATTCCACTCCTCCCAGACTCACCGCCATCGGAATAAGGTGCAAACGTCCCATGAACTCTTCCACATAGTTTTTATCTCCGCGTAGCAGGAAGGAAAGCATCCCTCCGGAGCCAGTCATCTGCTTCTTGCCCAAGGCGTATTGCGGATGGCTTTCCAGCCCCGGATAGAAAACGCGCTCCACGCGAGGGTGCGCTTCGAGGAAACGGGCGATCTGCAACGCGTTCTGCTGGTGACGTTCCATGCGCAGTTCCAAGGTCTTCAAGCCCCTTAGTACCAGGTAAGAATCGAAAGGCGACAATACGGCGCCGGTGGCGTTCTGTTGTAGATAAATCCGTTCCGCAAGCGTCTTGTCGTTGGTCAGGACAGCCCCCGCCAGCACATCGCTATGCCCGGAAATGTATTTTGTGGCGCTATAGGAAACAATGTCGGCCCCCAAGTCCAGCGGACGTTGGAAGTAAGGCGACAGGAAAGTATTGTCCGCCACCAGGAGCGCCCCCGCCTTGTGGGCTACCTCTGCAATCGCGCGGATGTCACACAACCGCATGAATGGGTTGGACGGCGTTTCGATCCATACGATACGTGTGTCCGGACGGATAGCGGCGGCCACTTCCTCCGGTTTCGTGGCATCGGCGTAGGAAACCTCGAAGCCGTACTGGGGCAATATCTTCCGGAAGATCCGCAGGGTTCCCCCGTACAGGTCGTCGAAAGCCACGATATGGTCTTTCTCTTTCAGGAACGAAAGCAACAGGGATGTTTCGGCTGCCAGCCCGGAGCTGAAGGCAAAAGCGTAGCCGGCGTTCTCCACCGCGGCCAATTTCTTTTCGAGCGCCGTGCGCGTCGGGTTTCCCGAACGGATGTAATCGTATCCCCCAGGCGTTTCGTCCAAGGTTTTACGGGCGTATGTCGTAGTGAGGTGCAAAGGCGCCACCACATCGCCGGGTCCGTTTTCGTAGTCAATCTCTTCGCCGGCATGAACCGCCCGGGTCGAGAAACCAAGCTCGTCAAAAAAAGATTCCTTCATATATAGTTTACAGTTTGTAGTTTATAGTTGACAGTTGACAGTTACCATACGGCATCGGTTTGAACACAGATCTAACAGAGGAGCACAGAGATCACAGAGTTGAAAATACCTTCCCGAACGTCTCATCCAAATCCCACAGGAGATCGTCGATATCTTCCGTCCCCACCGACAAGCGTATCTGTTCGGGACGTATACCGGCGCTGAGGCGTTGTTCTTCGGTGAGTTGTCCGTGCGTCACTGTAGCCGGATGCACGATCAGTGACCGCGAATCACCCACGTTAGCCAGGAAAGAGAACAGGCGCGTAGATTCCACAAAGGCCGAGGCTTTTTCGAATCCGCCCTTTACGCCGAAGGAGAGGATGCCGCTCGCGCCTTTCGGGAAATATTTCTTCGCCAGTTCGTGGTACGGACTGGAGGGCAAGCCGGGATAGGACACCCATGCCACGTGGGGGTGTTTTTCGAGGCGTTCCGCGATCTTCAGGGCGTTTGACGTCTGCTTCTCCATGCGGTAAGAGAGGGTCTCCAACCCTTGGAGTAACAGGAATGCGTTGAAGGGGCTTAGCGACGCTCCCATATCGCGCATGTAATGCAGGCGGCATTTGTTGATGTACGCCACGTTGCCCAGCGCCGGGTCATTGCCCCAGCGTTCCCAGAATATCTGGTTGGCCGACGACGGATCGGGCGTAGTAAAGTCCGGGAAAAGCCCGTTCCCCCAGTCGAAGTTCCCTCCATCGACGATCAGCCCGCCGATGGTCGTCCCGTGCCCGCCGATATATTTGGTAGCGGAATGTACCACGATGTTCGCCCCGTGGCTGAAAGGCCTGAAGAGATAAGGCGTGCCGAACGTATTGTCTACAATCAACGGTATCCGGTGTCTTTCCGCAATGAGGGCTATCTTCTCGAAGTCGACGATATCCATGTTCGGATTACCGAGCGCTTCTACGAATATCGCCTTGGTGTTCACGGTAATAGCCCGCTCGAAATTCTCCGCGTCGTCCGTATCCACCAGCACAGTCCTAACGCCGTACTTGGGCAGCGTGGACATGAACAGGTTATACGTACCGCCATACAGGCTTTTTGCCGACACGATCTCGTCGCCGGCCTTTGTGATATTCATGACGGCATAAGATACGGCAGCCGCACCGGACGCCACGGCCAACGCCGCGGTACCCCCTTCCAACGCGGCGATCCTTTTCTCCAGCACATCCACCGTAGGATTGCTTATCCGCGAGTATTCGAAGCCGGGTTCCCGGCCCGATGCGATGAGTTCCGCACTGTGGAAGTCCTTGAACTTGAACGCGGCGGTCTGGTAGATGGGAACCGCGCACGAACCGTTGATGGGGTCGGCCTGCTGGCCCGCGTGAAGTTGTAGGGTATCGAATTTAAATGCTCTTGTAGACATACTCTAATATATATATAATATGGAATAAATTTCCGGCAAAGATAGGTTGTTAAGGATGACGATGCAATATGTCGGCTGAAATACAGTAAAATATTCTGTTTGTATATAAGGAGTGGAATATTATTCTATTGTTCAAGGGTATATGGGAGTGCGGAAGTTTTATATACGGATCGTATGCGCCTCTCTCTATTACCAGTACAGGAGGATATGTCGAAAGTCCGGATGTTCCCGGAATGAGTTACAGATCGTAACTCATCATATTTAACGTGAGTTCGACGTAATATTCAAATAAGTCGTTGAGTTATTGAATTATTACGTCGAGTTATTAGATTATTACGTTGAGTTATGAGATTATTACGTCGAGATATGATGAGAATAAAACGAATCATATATTTTGCAGGCAGCTTTTCAAATTTTGCGTTGGTCTCTCCGATTTCTGCGTTGGGCGTTTTGATTTTTGCGTTGGGCATTTGGGGTAAATGCGTTGGGCATTTAGTGAAAAGCCCAACGCAAAAATCGAAACGCGTTGGGCTTTTTCGGGCGCGTCAATAGCGCGTTAGCAAACGCTATCGCCATATACTTTATCTTATTTTAGAATTTTCTACAACAAAACTTGTATTGTTTGAATAAAAAGGATATGTTTGTGCTTATTAAACGTTCATTTAATGAGTAGTTCTTGTGGTTACAAGTCCCTTGTATAGCGGATTTCAAGTGCAAGTTCTCTTTCAACGAAACAATATATAGTGGTTTATTCGCATAATGTTTATAACTAAATTGAAATACAAAATATTATAATATTTCAAGGAACTAAGAGTATACTCATATGTGAAATAATTGCTTTGTTAACGTGGGGTTATTCATTCTATTATTATGTACATACTTATTCCTATGCGCTATTCACTTGCCACAAAGAACGGACGTAAAGTACGGACGTTGATTCCTGCCGTTACCAACCTGATTTTTGTTCATGCCACACCCATGGCTCTTAAGGAAGTTAAGAAAAAAACGGATATCTCCGTTAGTCAAAAATCAATTAGAACCATTAATAATAATTCTTATAAAATAAACTGACATGCAGTATTTTGAAATTCTAAGAGAGAGACTGATTTGTTATGATTTGGAGGGTTTTACACCTATCGAAATCACAGCCGGGTTATTACAGAGCCAAGGTGTGGATTATCCTATCCTTGACGTAGTGAAAAACGAACTGAAAGCCGGGTATGAGTGGTACAATACATTGTTTCAGAGACGTACCCTTACGCCGGAAAAGCGCTACGAAGAGGTTCTTTGCGATCCGGAGGAGGAGTTGGAGATTCATAACTACACCGGTATTTGTCCGAAAAACGTATTGGAAGTTTCCCCTTCGGGTGGTTCTTGCGCCGCCGGCTGTCAGTATTGCCTGGTAACGGACGGCAAACATGTGAAGGGCATCCGGCTATACACAAATTATTGTGAGAAATTGGCGAACTCGCTGGAACGTAACAGAGATCGTCAACTCTATTACTATTTCTCTCCCAAGACGGAAGCTTTTTCCGAAACGCATCTCTACAACGGAATGGCGCACAATATTATGCGTACCTTTGTGGCGCACTTCGAGAAATATCCTGATTCGAACATACGTGTTTTTATTGCCTCCAAAGGAGGGCCGGAGCATTTCGGCATCTCACATAACGGCGAAAACATATTCGACATCATGGAGAAAATCGGAAGTAAGATTCAGGTGAATGGCAGTGTGGGTATTATGCCGCAATATCTGCGTGATATCCTTGAGCCGAATGTGGCAAGCATTTCCGAACGCATGGAGACATTGAAGGAGTGCCGGCGCAGAGGCGTTTATGCCGAATCGGTGCTTTGTCAGCCGCTTTTCCTGCCTTATCTGACCCGTGAAACAATAACGGACTACATGAAAACATTGTCCGAAGCGGGCGTGAAGAACATAAAGCCGGAATTTTTCACGGCGGAAATCAAGAACATCGTGTTGGTCGCTCAATACATTAACCATTATGATCCGGACAAAATCGGCGAGTTTTTCCATTCGTATCTTCAGGAGAGTAATCTCAACCATATCAAGCAGCGTTCCCGCCTGGCGCCGAGCCGCCGTGTGTGCGCCGAAAAGTTGGCGTTGATCAGGGAGATTGCTTCCGGGTATGGCATTACTATCAGTATTTGTAATTGGGTGAAACGGGAGGTCGGTAGCGTCGCCGAATGGGTGAAAACCATTGATAAAGAATCGGCTGCCGATGGATATCGCTGCCTGGGATATCAGACACGGATATTCTAAAACACGTTATAAATTCTAAGATGAAAAAAATACAAGTTACCCGCTCTTCCATGCCGGAATTTGAAGAATACGCGGAAGAGATAAGAGACCTGTGGGAAAGCTGTTGGATATCCAATCGCGGCGTTAAGCACTTGAATTTTGAGAGAGTTTTGCAAGCCTATCTGCAAACACCCCATTTGTCACTGTTCGCCAATGGCCATGTGGCTTTGGAAATTACTATCGACGCCTTTGGATTTCCCAAAGGAGGAGAAGTAATCACCACTCCTTATACACATTGCTCCACGACGCATAGCATTGTAAGGAATGGACTGATACCCGTATTCTGTGATATTAACGACGCGGATAAAACGATAGACGCCAGCCAGATAGAACAATATATAACCGATAAAACGGTAGCCATTATAGCGACACACGTATATGGTTTCGCCTGTGATGTGGAAACGATTGACAAACTGGCGCAGAAATACCATCTGAAAGTAATTTATGATGCGGCACATGCTTTTGGAGTAACTATAAATGGAGTTGGTATCGGTAATTTCGGCGATGCCGCCATGTTTAGTTGTCATGCCACGAAGGTTTTCCACACCATTGAAGGAGGAATAACCACATTTAAAGTCCCTGACATGGTACGGAAGGTAGAGCCGTTGATAAATTTCGGTTTCGTAGATGCCGAAACCGTACCTTTTATCAGTACCAATGCGCGCATGAATGAATTTGAAGCGGCGATGGGCATCTGTAACCTGAGACATATTGATGAAGAAATAGCCAAACGGAAATTGGTCGCCGATAAATATACGGAATTGCTTTCCGGGATAAGGGGGATTAAATTGTTGTCTCCTCAAAAAAGGGTTACTCAGAATTATTCCTATTACCCGGTATTCTTTGACGCGTATAAACGCAGCCGTGACGAGGTGCAATACCTGCTAAAAGAGAGTGAAGTATATGCGCGGAAATACTTCTATCCTCTGACCCCGGAATTGGATTGTTATGCAGCCCGATACGGGGCGTCCGTAGCCAATACCCCTGTAGCCAAACGATCGGCGGATACCATACTTACACTGCCTCTTTTCGCAGAGATGAGTTTCAAAGATGTGGAGATGATTTGCAAAATAATTATAGGATAACGGAATGGAAGAATGAGGGAAAAAAGACAAAAGCGGGTATTGGCCTTAGGGGGAACACATTACTTGATACCCGTTGTCAAAACCGCCCGCAAACTGGGTTACTATGTGATAACCTGTGATTATCTGCCCAATAATACAGCTCATAAATACTCGGATGAATACTGTAATCTAAGTATTACAGATAAAGAAGCCGTATTGCAATTGGCGGTAGAAAAGCAGATAGATGGCATCCTCTCGTTTGCCGCAGACCCAGGGGTGGTTACAGCCGGTTATGTGGCAGATAAGTTGGGATTGCCGGGAGCGTCTCCTTATTCATCGGTTTCTCTCCTTCAAAATAAAGCGCTCTTCCGTAACTTCCTGAAAGAAAATGGCTTTAACGTGCCGAAGGCCAAAGGTTATAAGACGATAAACGAGGCGTTAAAAGAGGCAGACTGCTATAACTGGCCGGTAATGGTTAAGCCGGTGGATTCTTCGGGCAGTAAAGGAGTTACCAAACTATGCGGTCCGGTTCATCTGAGAGAAGCTATAGAAACGGCGCTTCAATCGTCTTTATCGAATGAATTCCTTATTGAAGAATTTATTGAAAAAAGAGGATGCCCTTCTGACTCTGAATGTTTTTCCGTAAACGGAGAGATGAAATTTGTTTCATTTTCCAACCAGTATTTTGACAGCAAAGCCGTTAATCCGTATACACCCTCCGGCTATAGTTGGCCGGCATCGATGTCCGATTCATGCCAACTCGAACTGCGGAACGAACTTCAACGGCTCATAAGCCTGTTGGGCATGGGAACTTCCATTTATAATGTAGAGACAAGAGAAGGCGCCGACGGGAAAGCCTATATAATGGAAGTTACACCTCGCGGCGGCGGCAATCGATTGGCTGAGATACTGCATTACGCGACAGGAGTCGATTTAATCGGGAATATGTTGAGAGCCGCTGTCGGGGATGAACTGCATGACATAAAAGATCCTGTGTATAAAGGGCGCTGGGCGGAAATCATATTGCATAGTGATAAAGACGGTATATTCAAAGGGGTTGAGTTTGACGAACGCTTCCCACAGGAAGTAATAAAAGAATTGAGCCTTTGGATAGAGAAAGGAGATGCGGTACAAGCCTTTAACGGGGCAGGTAAAGCAATCGGGACAATAGTAATGACATTTGAAACGGATGAGCGACTTTCGGATGTTATGACGAATCCGGGAAAATGGATAAAAATAATTGTGGAATAATTAAATAAAAGTACTAATGAATATAGATGTACATAAAGCGTTTGCAGAAGTATCGCGAGAGAAAGATCCTTATTTTCGTCAATATACGCATGACGCACCTATGATCATGTCGCATGAAACTTATTTTCGTACCAAACAACTGGGAAAAATCCTGCATAAGGCGATCGGCTATTTTGTTGGGAATTACCGAAGTTTCCTGCACGTTATGCCATTGGACGAAAGGACGTTGGAAATACTTAAAATCTGCGAGAAATATCCTTTCCGAATAAATTCCTATCGTACTGATTTTGTAATTAATAAACAAAGGGAGATCAAAATCATTGAAATGACTACCCGCTTTCCATTGAATGGATATATGAGTTCCGGCTTTCTGCGTAATATAGGACAGGGTATGGCGGATGTTCTGAAACTGAACGGGATCATTGATGATTATCCCCGCTTTTTGAACTTTCTGCAAAATGATTTTGCCCTGACCGGAAAGATTACAGCCATAAAAGGGAAAGATCGAATGAATGATTTTAAACTCTACTCGTTGATATTCCCTAAAGCAAACATTGATTTTCGGGTGATTGAATTGGATGAGTTAGAGTATAAGATTGATTTACTGAAAGGTGCGCGTGTCATTAGTGAGTTAAATCAGCAAGAGATAAAATCATTGGCAAACAGGCATATTGACGCATTGGCCGCATTGGGGGTTTTTAATGATTTCCGGAATATCTTTTTGATACACGACAAACGGTTCTTTAAGTTATTGACCGACCCGGCTTTTCTGGATGCCGCTCTCTCTGCGGAAGAACAAAAGATATTAAGTACGTTCACTATCCCCAGTTATACCTTACCTGGAGACAAAGCCTTTTTTGAAGAAGCTTATGCCCGTAAAGACAATTGGATACTGAAACCTCATCTATTAGGTAAAGGAGAGGGAGTGGTGGCAGGACAAGCCGTTTCGGAAGAAGATTGGAAAAAACTTTTTGAAACGGGACAAGTACAAAGCATGATACTTCAATCCATGGTTGAGCAACCGCTCTTCCCCGGAACAATAGGTAAAGAGATACGGAATGATTATGTGGTAGGAACGCTGCTCTATCTTGATAATGACTATTACGGCCCGGGGGAATATCGCGCCTCATCCTTTTGTGTTACCAATCAGGGTGACCACCGGAAAAAAGCCCAGATCGTTGCGGAAAGAGAAGAACGATTTGCCGATATAACGATTTAATACCAGCAGCGTATCTTATGAATGAAAAAGAACAAATTCTGGTAAGTATCTCTTGCGTAACTTACAATCACGAAGCTTATATTCGTGATTGTATAGATGGATTTTTAATGCAAAAGACAAATTTCAAATTTGAGATATTGATCCACGATGATGCATCGACCGATGGGACTGCCGGTATTATCCGGGAATACGAGCGGAAATACCCCGGCCTCATCAAACCGATATACCAAGTAGAAAACCAATATTCGCAAGGTATCAATCCTGGCCGGATCAATTCTGACAGAGCAATAGGCAAATACATAGCTTATTGCGAAGGAGATGACTATTGGACAGATCCGTTAAAATTGCAAAAACAGGCTGATTTTCTGGAAAATAATCCGGAATATGGGCTTGTATGTACGAATGTACGTGATTATTATCAAGAGACAAATGTATTTAAAGAAGCGAAGTATACCGAATCTAAAGATATAATTTATGAGGAACTGATAGATTGGGATAGACACTTTTCCGGATCTTTCAAAATGAATGCTCTTACTGTCTGTTACCGGAAAGAGCTGTTAAATGTCATCAAGAGCGCTTTATATGTAGAATTAGATCCCTCAAAATATTTCACAGGTGATTGTAACTTATATTTCAATATGGCGCTTGTCTCCAAAATAAGGTTCATACCGGATGTTACCGGGGTTTACCGGATTCTCAGGGAATCGATGACACATTCAAAAACGGACAAACGGCGTCTCATTGTTTTTAAGGGTAAAGTTTCGAATACGATACTGTATTACCTTGAGAATCATCCTATTCAAAACAAAAAGGTCATGTGCCGTTTGAAATTTCGCCATACGCTTGCTGTTTGTAAGTATGCGATGATCTCCGGTGATTTCAATTTTTTTCGGAGCATTCATTTACTTTCAGTTCTAAGCGCCCGGAAGAGTAAAACTAATACTTGATTCATACTTATTTCGCAGAAATTATCTATATTTGATTATTGAAACAAACAAAGATAAGAAATGAGCGATAAATATGTGATTAACATTGGCCGTCAGTTAGGTAGTGGCGGTAAGGTAATAGGAGAAAAGCTGGCAGTGCGCCTGGGAATATCTTTCTATGACAAAGAACTGATCAATTTAGCCTCAAAAGAAAGCGGATTGTGCAAGGAACTGTTTGAGAAGGCGGACGAAAAGCCGTCGAAAACGGTCATTGGCGGACTTTTCAGCGCGCACTTTTCATTATTTACAGACAGTTCTTTACCTTATACGAACTGTTTGAGCAACGACGCATTGTTTAAGATACAAAGCGATGTGATACGTAAGCTGGTCTCCGAAAGATCCTGTTTGTTTGTAGGACGATGCGCAGACTATATTCTACGTGAAAATCCACGCTGTGTAAACGTATTTATAACAGCTTCCAAGGAAGATCGTATAAAAAGGCTATGCGACCTGGAACGCATATCAAAAAAGGAGGCGGAGGATGTGATTTCAAAAACGGATAAGAAACGCTCCGAATACTATAATTATTATAGTTATAAAACATGGGGAGCCGCATCTACTTACCATTTATGCATTGACTCTTCTGTTCTGGGTATTGACGAAACCGTTTTATTTATTGAAAAGTTTGCTAAAAGAAGGCTTGGACTTGAATGATTATCCAACAAAAATAGTAGCTTTGTAATAGTATTAACTCTAAAATGAATTTATTATGAAAGGATTGGCAGCATTCCTGGGTGGTGTGATAGTAGGCGCCGCACTAGGTATTTTATTCGCTCCTGAAAAAGGAGAAGACACTCGCACCAGAATTGCCGAAATACTCCGCAAAAAGGGTATCAAACTTCACAGCGACGATATAGATACGCTGGTAGACGAGATTAAAGCAGAGATTAAAGGTGAATAAAAAAGATGTAGAGCAGAACCTTCATGTTTATAGACGATAACAACATTCAACGCATCCGCCGACTTGTCAAGGAATTGAAAGTGTACGTAGAGATGCAAAAGGAGTACACCAGGCTGGAATTAACCGAAACGCTCACTATTCTTTTTTCCACATTGATATTTGCTATCGTACTTATTTTATCGGGCTTGATGGTTCTGTTCTACCTGTCTCTCTCTCTTGCCTATCTACTGGAGCCTTATGTGGGTGGGCTTCCGGTCAGTTATGCGATCATTGCGGGCATATTCCTTCTTTTCGTGGTCGTAGTTATCATATTCCGGAAGAGGCTTATTATAAATCCAATAGCCAATCTCCTGGCTAACCTTTTTTTAAGCAATCATTCAAAATGATCAGCTATGGCTATCCGTACGAATCAAAAATATACACTAAAAGATATATCGCAACGTAAACAGAAAGTTTTGCAAGATATTCGTATTCAGCATCAGGCCATAGCCGAAACCGCACAGAAGATTTTCGCTCCATTCCTACCATCTCCAAATCAGGGCCGGGGCTCATTGGCCAAGAAGTTCTATACGAGTATGGCTATCTTTGATGGAGTTATGATCGGCATAAAGTTATTCAAACGTATTCGAAAAATATTCAGCGCTTGATTTCTCCCCCCCAAAGAGGCCAACGTAAAAATCGAAGAGGCTAACGCGAATCTTGAAAAGCTGCCTGCGAAGATGAAACATCCCATACCCTCCCCCAAAAATAACAACGTAATAATTGCATATACCAACGTAATATTTCAATAACTTATTGACTTATAAAGATCCTTTGGTCGATGGTAAATGGAACCGGTACACATCTCTCTTCACAGCCATTTTAACAGCACGGGCGAGCGCCTTGAATATTCCTTCTATTTTATGATGTTCATTCTGCCCCTCAGCTTTAATGTTCAAGTTCATTTTGGCCGAATCGCTCAGCGATTTAAAAAAATGCAAGAACATCTCGGTAGGCATATCACCAATCTTTTCCCGCTTAAACCCGGCATCCCAAACCAACCAGGGACGACCTCCGAAATCCAGGGCCACCTGACACAAGCAGTCGTCCATGGGAAGAGCATACCCATAACGTTCTATACCGCGTTTATCACCCAAAGCCCGATAGAGACATTCACCCAAAGCGATGGCGGTATCCTCGATGGTGTGATGCTCATCCACATTCAGGTCGCCTTTCACCTCAATCGTCAGATCTATACCCGAATGTTTACCTATTTGCTCCAGCAGGTGGTCGAAGAAGCCTAATCCGGTCGATATCCGGCAAATTCCGTTACCATCCAAATCTAACGTGACATAAATATCTGTTTCCCTGGTTGTACGGCGAACTTCCGCCTTACGCTCTCCGGCAAACAGGAATTCGGTGATCCGATCCCAGTCTGTGGTTGCCAAAGCGCAATATTCTTCCAGGCCTTTTTCTTTTAGCTGTCCGGTGGAATCCTGCAAAAAGATAGCACGGCACCCCAGATTCTTCGCCAGTTCAACATCCGTCGCGCGGTCGCCAATAACAAAACTACCCGCCAAATCGTACTCCGGATCCTCTAAATAGTTGGTCAACATTCCGGTACGCGGCTTACGGGTAGGGGCGTTATCTTCCGGAAAGCTACGGTCGATCAGAACATCATCGAACGTTATGCCCTCTCCTTCGAACGTTTTCATGATCAGGTTATGAGCCGGCCAAAACGTCTCCTCAGGAAAAGAAGAGGTTCCCAAACCGTCCTGATTGGTTACCATTACAAACTCAAAATCAAGCGTGGAACGGATAAAACCTAAATTCCGAAAGACTTTGGGATAAAACTCCAGTTTTCCCAAAGCATCCAACTGACGATCAACCGGAGGCTCGATCACAAGCGTTCCGTCACGATCGATAAACAATACCTTGCGGCAAGGCGCCGCTGTCAGATTCTTCATACGTCAGGTTCTATATTTGTTCAATGCTTCAATCAACCGGACATTCTCCTCACAGGCGCCTACGGTTATACGCAAACAGTTGCCACATAAAGCTACCGTATGACGGTTACGCACGATGATGCCTAAAGATACCAGATAATTATAGATCTTTACGGCATCGGTTACACGGACAAGGAAAAAGTTCGCATCGGATGGGAAGACTTTCTCCACACAACGAAGTTTTTCAAAGTCGCGCATTAAAGGCCCCCGTGCATCAATCAATTCCTTTATCCAGCGCTCCGTCATGTGATATTTATTCAATACGTTCAACCCTTCTTTTTGAGTGAGCAGATTCACATTATACGGATATTTGATCTTATTGAGCAACGCGATGATATCCGGTGAAGTAAATGCCATCCCCAAGCGAATGGCGGCTGATGCCCAAGCCTTCGAGAACGTCTGGAATACGACAAGATTCGGATACTTTCCCAAATGAGCCAACATCGAGGGAACACTGGAAAAGTCGTTATACGCTTCATCAAGTATGACTAAGCCGTCAAATCTTTTAATTACTTTTTCCACTTCATCCCGTGGCAGCTCATTACCTGTCGGATTATTGGGCGAACATAAAAAGATCAACTTCGTACGGTCGTCTGCGGCAGCCAGCAGTTTCTCCGCGGAAAACCGGAAAGATTCGTCCAGTATGACTTTCCTGTATTCCACGTTGTTGACATCCGCGCAAACCTGATACATGCCATACGTGGGATCAATAGCTACGACATTGTCCTGTCCGGGCTCGCAAAACGCGCGAAACACCAGGTCGATGGCTTCATCGCTGCCATTTCCCAAGAAGATTTGCTCCGGAAGCACCTTCTTAAATCCGGCAAGTTTGACTTTCAACTCGTGTTGCGACGGATCAGGGTAGCGGTTATTCGGCGAATTATACGGATTTTCATTCGCGTCAAGGAACACGGAAGCAGTAAGGCCTTTATATTCGTCACGCGCGGACGAATAGGGCTTGAGGTTCCAGATATTGGGACGGGTTAGTTCCTGTAATGTTTTCATCTTATTTACGGTTTATCTCTTTTAATCTTACGGTTACAGCGTTTTTATGGGCGTCCAGTTCTTCATAGGCGGCCATTATTTCTATAGCAGGCCCTAATAGAGCTATACCTTGGCGTTGGATCTCCTGGAAAGTTATCTTTTTGATAAAACTGTCCAGGCTCACTCCGCTATATGCCCTCGCATAGCCATTTGTAGGGAGTGTATGATTCGTACCCGACGCATAATCGCCCGCGCTTTCAGGAGTAAGATGCCCCAAGAACACAGAACCGGCGTTCGTTACTTTCTGCGCCAACTCCATATAGTTCCCGGCTTCAATGATCAGATGTTCGGGAGCGTAGACATTCGTTAGTTCCATGGCTTCTTCCATATCCTTAACAAGTATCAACTTACTGTTTCTCAATGACATTTCGGCAATATCACGACGTTTCAGATAGCCTAACTGACGTTCGACCTCGTACACCACATCTTTCAGCAGTTTTCCGGATGTCGTAACCAACACAGCCTGACTGTCGATCCCATGTTCGGCTTGTGAAAGTAGATCCGCGGCAACAAATACCGGATTAGCGGTCTCATCAGCCAATACCTCTACTTCAGATGGGCCGGCGGGCATGTCGATAGCCACTTCACGAAGGCTGACAAGTTGCTTTGCAGCCGTTACATACTGATTGCCCGGGCCAAATATCTTATAGACTTTAGGAATACTTTCCGTCCCATAAGCCATAGCGGCAATGGCCTGCGCCCCACCTGCTTTAAAGATTTTACTTACACCGGCCATCCTGGCAGCAAACAGTATGGCGGAATGTATTTTTCCTTGCTTATCAGGAGGGGCGCAAAGCACTATCTCTTTGCATCCTGCAATCTTTGCGGGAATAGCCAACATCAATACGGTAGAAAATAACGGAGCCGTTCCTCCGGGCACATAAAGCCCTACTTTCTCAATGGCTACGGATTTCTGCCAACACGTCACGCCGTCCATCGTTTCGATCTTTTTCCCTTCAAAGCGTTGCGCGGAATGAAAGACCTCGATATTACGCTTTGCCAGATACAGCGCGGACTTCAATTCAATATTTACTTCGGCTTCCGCCTCTTTCAACTCAGACTCAGTCACCGCCAATGCTCCCAGATTCACGCTATCGAAAGTTGAAGCATATTCAAGTAATGCACGGTCTCCATCGGTTCTGACTTTTTCAATAATCGTACGAACTGTATCAAAAAGACGTTCTGTTTCTAAGGCCGGGCGCTTTAATATTCCGGCCCATTGCTCAGGTAAAGGATATTTCAGGATTTCCATCTTAAGTTTTAGTTTTGAGTCTTGGGTTTATTGTGCAATATATACTGATTATCCGCAGGTAACTTAAAACGTTACAGTATCATTTTCTCTATAGGTAATACCAGTATACCTTCGGCGCCCAAGGCTTTCAACTTACCGATGATTTCCCAGAAGCGTTTTTCATCCAAAACGGTATGTACAGAACACCATCCCTCTTGTGCCAACGGCATAATGGTAGGGCTTTTCATACCCGGCAATACAGAGATGATCTCTTCCACTTTATCCCGTGGAGCATTCATCAACACATACTTCTTGTCTTCGGCAGCTTCTACAGCGTTCATACGGAAAAGAAGCTCATTCAGGATCTCTTTCTTCCCGGCGGTCATATTTTTATTGCCGATCAGCAGCGCTTCGGACTTCATCACGACCTCTACTTCTTTCAGACGATTGCTGACCAGGGTTGATCCGGAACTTACAATATCAAAAATGGCATCGGCCATTCCGATACCCGGAGCCACCTCGACCGAGCCTGTTATCACGTGAATCTTGGCTTTTACCCCGTTAGCGCTCAGGAAGTCTTCCAGAATAACCGGATAAGAAGTTGCAATCTTCTTGCCATGGAACCATTCTACTCCCGGATATTCGATATCTTTCGGCATAGCCAAAGATAAGCGGCACTTGCTGAATCCCAAACGTTTAATGATCTCAGCATTCTGTTTCTTCTCTGTGTACTCATTCTCACCAACAATACCCAGGTCTGCTACTCCTGTCGCCACGGATTGAGGGATATCGTCATCACGCAAGAATAAGACTTCAACCGGAAAGTTCGATGACTGAACCAACAACGTACGTTTCGACAGACTGAGTTTTATATCCGATTCAGCCAACAGATCCATGGTTTCTTCAAAAAGACGGCCTTTGGCCTGTACTGCAATTCTTAACACCATTTTATTTATGATTTAACGATTTATGACTTGAAGATCAAAAAACAAACGAGGCTTACCTCACCGGTAAGCCTCATATCATATTATTTTATTTCATCCACATATCATATCCGCCCACCGAGCTATTCGTTAGGTAAATGATGATGATGTGTAATTGCTATTATCATAGTTTCTTGCTTTAACGTGGCAAATGTATGGCATTTCTTCTAATACTCCAAACATTTATCACAAAAAATCACTCTTCGATATCACAAGAAGCAAGGATTAATAATCTTCTTCATTCAGTTAATGTGAGTTCGATATCACAGTGCTCCTGTAATTCTTCAAACCGGTTTGTAGGAAATCGACATACTTATCGATGTCTTCATCGTACGCATAAGATTTGTTCAGCGGCTTACCGTCATTGTCTATCAGTATATAGAAAGGCTGTGCGTTAGCTCCGAACTTCACACGTTGCAGATAACTCCATTTGTCGCCTAACGTGCGCAATGTACGTTCTTTACCGTTTTCCGTCACCTTGATCTGTTCGGGCAAAGGCTGCTTATTATCCACATACAACGTGATCAATACGTAATCATTGTTGATGATCTCACTCACTTTCGAATCCGTCCATACGGCCAACTCCATTTTACGACAGTTCACACAACCAAATCCTGTAAAGTCAAGCATAACCGGTTTCCCGTTTTTACGGGCATATTCCATACCGGCATCATAATCATCGAATCTGGCATGTACTTCTTTGGCGTACAAATTAAAATCCTGCGTATTCAAATGAGGAGTAAATGCACTCACAGCTTTTAGCGGCGCCCCCCATAATCCCGGAATCATATATATAGCAAAAGCCAGTGAGATCAATGCCACGAAGAAACGTGGAACACTCACTTTAGTACTGTCATCGTCATGCGGGAATCTGATCTTTCCAAGCAGATATACACCCAGTAAAGCAAAGATCACGATCCATAACGCCAGGAACGTTTCCCTGTCAAGAATACTCCATCCATAGGCAAGATCGGCAACAGAAAGGAACTTCAAAGCAAAAGCCAACTCAAGGAAACCTAAGGTCACTTTGATCACATTCATCCATCCTCCGGATTTAGGCATGGATTTCAACCAGGATGGGAAGAGCGCAAATAAGGTAAACGGCAAGGCCAACGCAAGGGCAAAGCCGAACATACATATTACCGGGCCAACAATATTCCCGGTTGTAGCAACTTCAACCAGTACAAAACCAATAATCGGCCCCGTACAAGAGAAAGAAACCAATGCCAGAGTAAATGCCATCAGGAAGATACTGATCAGCCCACTGGTCTGTTCCGCCTTGCTGTCAACGGAAGTGCTCCAACCGGATGGCAGCGTAATTTCAAACGCCCCAAAGAAAGACGCGGCGAAAACGACCAGCATCAGGAAGAATAAAACATTGAATATGGCATTTGTTGAAAGCGCATTTAGCGCGTTCGGGCCAAAGATCAAGGTGATCACAACACCTAAAGTGACATAGATCACAATAATCGATATCCCGTATGTCACCGCATCACGAATACCTTTTGCTTTATCCTTTGTACGTTTCAGGAAAAAACTTACGGTCATAGGGATAATTGGCCATACACATGGCGTAAACAAAGCCAGTAGTCCACCGGCAAATCCTGCAAAGAAAACATATAGCCATGACAGATCTTTCCGGGAAGCCGTATCACCAAATGCCTGTAACTCGCTGATTACGGGTGACCATAAATCGCTTGCCGACAGCTCCTCCACCGTACTATCCTTTATTTCTTCAGTCTCTGTTGTAGACTGTGCTGTTTTTATTTCTTCAGTCGCTGTTGTAGATTGTGTTGTTTTTGAAACTCTTCCCGAAAATGTAAATGGAATGTCGGTCGGAGGCAAGCAAGTTTCATCAGAGCACGCGCCATACTCCAGATATCCCGTAATGACATATTCAGGCTTGGTAAACTTCACTTGCTGTACGAACTCGCCTTTCGTTTCGAAATAACGTACGTCCATTTGAAAGATCTGGTCGAACTTCTTAATCTCTTTACCACGGGGCATTAACTTGCCGACCGGTTCTACCCCATCCGTCTTTTCGATATGGAATGTCGCGGAAACAGGCCCATCACCCAGCTCGGTAGAATAAACATGCCATCCGGATTCAATCGCAGCAATAAATATGATCTCGGCCTCAGTATCCGAAACCGGATTTAAAGCTGTCTTAAATCTTACCGGATCATATATCTGCGCATTCATTACTGCAAAAAAACAAAACAGCAGGGATGATAGAACAATTATTTTTCTCATAATTAAATGCTTTTATAATTCATAATCCACACAAGCCCTGCTTTCTTTCGCACTGGCTATAATTTTCCCCGCTGCCACATGTTCCGGATGAGTCGAATAAGCTTTTACGTCTTCCCATGAATCAAATTCACTATACAAAGCAATATGCCAAGCCTCTGCCGGATTCGTATTCAATCCGACTTCAATTTTACGAATAAACGGCATTTGGGTAGGAAGATTTTCGATGGCAACCTTAAAACGGTTCATGACATCCAATTTCTCTTCTTGTGCGATTTCACCTTTCAACTTAAATATTACAATATGCTTAACCATAAATTGGCTGTTTTAATCACTTTCATATATTTATGAAGTGCAAAAATACTCTTTTTGCTTTAAATATGCATAATACATAAATAAAACTGATGTTAATTATAGGCATTGCGGGTGGTTGAATCGTACCGATTATACTAAAAGTATCAAGATTGCCACATCGCTATGAATGAAGCAATCGACTGCTCTTCCTGATTTTCGAGGATGGGAAAATAGATGTCTGGAGATGTCCTTAGTCAAACTTCTGCATAATAATCTGCATCTCCAAATCAGATGTAATTATAGTTAGCTCTATAGAGTCCGGATCAAGTTCTTCAGGCCACGGACGAATAGCCTGTCTGTAACTTTCTTGAGGTTTATCCGGACCATTGTACTCGGATACAGGCTGTTTATTCCTCGCCGGCTTTATAGCTACAACGATCTCGTCCACCGCCTCAGGCTCCATATCCGAAGAGTTTTCAACTACAACTGGAATGGTATCCCTGGGAGCAGGTATCCAATGAACTACTTCTTCTTCAGAATTACAGCCACGACAGCCGATAAGAGTGGAGAATAACACAGTGACCATAGCTGTGAGAAACACGGCTATGGTCACTTTACGTATTTGAGTTAAATAATGCATGCGAATAATACACAGACAAATTATAATCCGTTCTTCAATTGTACCAATGCACGGCGAGCTTCCTCAACTCCATTGGTCGCAGCCATCTGAAGATAAACTTCGGCTTTGTCGCGATTACCTTCCAACATATACAAGACACCCAGATTGTTGAATGCTGCCGGATTAGCTGAGAATTGTTCCAGATATCTACGTGCACGCTGCGTATCTTTCTTTGCTAAGGCTATAGCTGCCGCGTTAATGTTTGCTTCCGCATTATTCGGGAACAAACGCGCCGAAAGGTCAAGCATATCGTTGTATTCTGTTGATCCGCGCGGATAGCTGTTTGCCACGGCAAAGAGTTCCGTTACAGTCAAAGAACCTGAACCGGCAACCAACATGCGACGGCCATCTTCGATGTTCATTGAAGCACGTGTATAAGCAATCTCATAGTTCACGCGGGGAACCTGCGGGAAAACACGATCACGAAGATATCTGTAAGGAACACCGTCGGCGAGTTGTATTAACATGCGCTCACGCCCCTGTGTGATATCAACGGAACCGATCACATCCAATACCGCTTCACGAAACATCATATCCGTACGTTTAACCAATGAAGCGATAGAGTCCCAGTCTTCCGGTATCCAGTTTACTTCCAATGGGGCTTTACCGGATACACGGAATTCACGTAAATAATCTTTCAATGCCAAAGCACGGACTGAGGCTTCACGCTCATTCGCGCGATGGTTACCGATAGGAGCTCCATAACCCGTAATGTGTACATAAGAAAGCTCATTACCAGCCTGTGATTGAACCGCACTGATCAAATCGCGCAAGCGATAATAGATTTCATAATGTTGCTTTTTTAAAGCGTTTTTCTTCAAGTCATTTGAGATCTCGAATGGGAAAGTTCCACGTAAGTAATACACCTTGCTGCTTTCTTCGATAGGAGCTACAATATTTACCAGCGACAAATAACGTGAATCGACACCGGGAGCGATACGAGGCGCAATTCCCTGAGGAATAGTTATTCTATCCGAGATCTTATCTTCATAAACCGCAGCCTGTTTTCCGTTACAAGCACATTCCTCAACACGTAGAAAGAGTACGCTTTCTTCCATCCAATCCCTATAAGGTACCGATACCTTATAAGTAAAGAAGCGAGCGTTTTTCTTATCATCACGGATAACTACCGAAGGAGACACAAGGTCACGAGACTTTTTCTCGCTCATATTTTTCTCGCGGTTATAAACTTTATGCATCTCAGCGCCATTAATCAGCACTGATGGTAAGGATAGGCTATACGCAGGAGTCCGCAACATCGGAATCAACGTCAATGACTCATTTGAAGGGAGACGGAGCGCTTCGTAGTTTATATCCATCTCTACCTGTAACTGATTTTCAACCAAGGAAAAACGTTGGCGGGCAACATAAATCTGACCCTTATAAGCTTCTTGCGCTGTCACAAACAGAACAGGGACCTGAAGCATGAATAATAAACAGATAAACAGTTTTTTCATTTTAGTATTGTATTATTGCACATTTATCGTAATTACAAGGGATTAATCTCTTTCTATTATTGTGTTTGCAAACGACAACAAGCTTACGCTATCTAACCCCACGAAAGCAAAAACATATTCCCGTTCTTATGTTTTTCAATTTAACATATCTGCTAAAATATATAGATAACAATCGGTCACCCTATACTTCCCTAACAGAACTCATTAAAACTAAAAAACTTCTTGGCTAAACAAACTTCACTTCAATTAGTAATATCGTGTTTTTGTGCATAATACGTCAGCATATTACTTATCATTCCTTACTTTTTATAGTTGCCAGAAAGCATTTTTTTGTTTTATTGTTGCAAAAATGGATATTTCACCGCAATTTACCAAACATTTGGGACTATTTTTTAGACCAAAAATCTTTTATTTTTTACGATTATGCTTAGGCGCCATACTGTCTCATTAAGAAAATTCTTGATTTAACGATATAACAACTTCACTCCTAACTTGCTTTTAGTCAGTAAACTAACCACAACCATAGCTATGATAGATAACGGAAGAGCAAATACAATCGGGTCGATCATGGGGAAAGGATAGCTCTCAATCAACACATTCTTTCCGAACAGCGCTTTACAAATTCCTATGGCTGCGGCTTCTTTTTCGTGCAGGAATACCAGTGCAAAGATACTGGCAAGCGCTCCCGTCCAAAGACTGGCTAAAGCCCCCTGGCGGGTAGCCCGTTTCCAATACAGAGCACAGAAATAAGCAGGAAGGAAAGAAGAAGCGCAAATTCCCATAAACATCGCCGTTCCACGGGCAATGATATCGTTAGGCAACATATAGCAGATAATATAGCTAACTAATATAACAAAAAATATCCCTGTCCTGATCACACTGGTTAAACGATCTCTTGAACGTGGTTTATATGTACCATAAATATCTGAACCGACCGACGTTCCCATCGTGTGAAACTGTGAACTAAGCGTAGACATACTTGCCGAAAGGATGCAAAGCATAAAAATAGCGGAGAACCATTCGGACATGGCTTTAGTAATAAAGTAAGGTATAATTTTATCTATATCATTCACAACTTCAGTCGCTACAGCTCCTTCTGTCTGCAAAAAGAAGATATTACTCAAAGCTCCTATGTGATAGATCGCCCCGACAGTTATTAATATGAATAAGCTGCCTACAAATACACCACGGTTAAGCTGCTTGGTGCTTTTAACAGTCATAAAACGTACGACCAATTGGGGCTGAGCCAAACAGCCAAGTCCTACACCCATGATCAGGGAAGTAACCAGTGTAAACCACTGGGGAGAACCTGTAACCGGCATACGTGTCCAGCCCTGATGCCCTAATTCCCTAAATTTCCCAGGGACAAGAGAAGTCATCTCCGTCAGCCTTTCATTAGCTTCGGTAAAGCCCATTCCAATAACTTTATAAAACCCAAAGAGCAGGAATAACATACATAAAAACATGATCACTGCCTGCATAGCATCGGTATACATTACAGCTTTCATTCCGCCGGCAATAACATAAGCCGCCACAACAAGGGTAAATATCAAAAGGGCTATATTGAAATCTATCTGAAAGATCTGTTCTATAAAAACAGCGCCACCTTTCATGACTACGGCAGCATAAAGTGGCATGCCTAAGAAGATGACAGCAGCAACAAATACCTGAACAGTACGCGAACGATAGTAACGTCCCAGCAATTGAGGGAATGTCCCTACATTCAGTTTCGCCCCCAACCGGCGGGTACGTATACCGAAGAAGATAAAGGCAATAACTACGCCTATAAACATATTGAGGAAACAGAGCCATTGGATACCCATCCCAAAAGCTGCAGAAATACCTCCAAAGCCTACGATTGCGGAAGCAGAGATAAATGCCGCCCCATAAGACAATGCCATTACAATAGGATTCATGCCACGGCCTCCAACCAGATAGTCACTGGATGAGATTGTTTTCCGGTATCCTAAAAAACCTAAGAAAGCGGTGAGTAGCAGGTAGGCTACCACAATCAATCCAAGAATAAATGTATTCATTGCGCTTTGTCTTTATCGTTATCTTTGTTCCAATACTTGATACCGTACCAAGCGGAAAACACTACACACATTACAGAGAGTAGATAGGGTAAATAGATCAATGGATCTTCTATTCCAAACATTTCGTTTCAGTTTTTAATTAAAAGACGAAACAAAAGTAACGAATTAATTGAATATAAAGAAAAAAAGATAGGAATTATCGTTTAAAAAGTTAAAGAAAGGAAGGAGGCCTCTCAAAACAGATCTAACTTATTTTTCTTGGCTTCTTCCAAAGAAACGATCTTTTGTCCGGTTACGTCTTTTCTTTCCCTGAGTTGCTGGTATTCTTTATTCAATTCTTCTTCCAGCTCGTTTTTAAGTTCCGGATTCATCAATCGGGCGGCAACACCGGCATTTTGTGAAGCATCTTTCAGATGAATAACAGGAGCATGATAGACAGAAGCGATTTTGAGCGCCGTGTGTAGCTTGGAAGTAGTGGCGCCACCTACAAGCAACGGTACATGTAAACCCGCCTTTTGAAGTTCAACAGCCACATGCACCATTTCTTCGAGTGATGGTGTGATCAAACCGCTCAAACCAATCATATCGACTTTATAATCAATGGCTTGTTGAACAATGGTTTCTGCAGGTACCATAACACCGAGATCAATGATCTCATAGCCATTACAAGCCATAACTACGGAAACGATGTTCTTGCCGATATCGTGTACATCACCCTTTACCGTAGCCAGAAGTACTTTTCCGGCAGAAGCGCTACCCTCTTGCTTTTCCGATTCGATAACGGGTTGCAGGATGGATACCGCCTTTTTCATGGTACGAGCTGTCTTCACTACCTGCGGCAGGAACATCTTGCCATCGCCAAACAGTTCGCCCACTTTATTCATTCCGCCCATTAACGGGCCTTCAATAATATCTACAGCCTTTTCGTATAATGGAAGCGCTTCTTTCAGGTCTTCTTCCAGAAAATCACCAACGCCTTTTATCAAAGCATATTGCAAACGCTCTTCCACGTTACCCTGGCGCCAGGTGTCCTGCGCTATTGTTTGCGATTGAGGTTGATCCGCTGCTATATACTTTAAGGTTTCGGCAAGTTCGATTAAACGTTCGGCGGCATCGGGACGACGGTTCAGTACCACATCTTCGATCTTTTCCAGCACATCTTCCGGTATATCGGTGTACAGAACAGAGGTCGCCGGATTCACGATTCCCATATCCAAGCCTTGCTTAATGGCATGATAAAGAAATACGGCATGCATGGCTTCACGTATATAGTCGTTGCCACGAAATGAAAAAGAGAGATTACTGATGCCACCGCTGATGTAAGCGCCAGGTAAATGCCGTTTGATCCACCTTATCGTATGTATAAAGTCTACCGCATAGTTGTTATGTTCTTCGATACCTGTAGCAATAGCCAGCACGTTCGGGTCGAATATAATGTCGTGAGGATCAAAACCGATTTCACCTATCAGCAACCGGTATGCTCTTTCGCATATCTCGATCTTGCGTTCAAACGTATCCGCCTGGCCTTTTTCATCAAAAGCCATAACGACGACTGCCGCTCCATAACGGTTGATCGTACGGGCATATTCAAGGAATTTCTCCTCTCCTTCTTTTAAGGAGATAGAATTTATAATCGATTTGCCTTGAACGCATTTCAATCCGGCAAACAATACTTCCCATTTCGAAGAGTCGATCATGACAGGCACACGGGCTATTTCGGGTTCGGAAGCAATCAAGTTAAGGAAAATGGTCATTTCCTCTTTGGCATCCAACAGGCCGTCGTCCATATTGATGTCGATTACCAACGCGCCATTTTCTACCTGCTTGCGAGCGATGCTTAATGCTTCATCGTATTTCTTCTCCCGGATCAGCCGTAAGAATTTACGGGAACCGGCTACGTTACATCGTTCACCAATGTTCACAAAATTCATCTCCGGTTTGACTTCCAACAATTCCAGGCCGGAGAGCCATAGACATTCGGGCTTGGGAACAGGTTCATGCGGCTTAGCGCCTTGTACCAGAACCGAGTATTCGGCAATATATTCGTCTGTCGTACCGCAACATCCCCCGATAATATTGACCAGTCCTTCATCGACATATTCTTTTACCTGTGCGGCCATCTCCATCGGGGTCTGATCGTATTGCCCCAGACTGTTGGGCAATCCTGCATTGGGGTAGGCGCTAATATAATAAGGCGCACGGGCGGCCAATTGTCTCAAAAAGGGTTTCAACTGACGGGCGCCAAAAGAACAGTTCAGCCCGACGGAGAATATCTTCGCATGTTGAACGGAAGCCAAAAAAGCCTCCAGCGTTTGCCCCGAAAGCGTACGCCCGCCCGTATCGGACACGGTTACCGAAAGCATCAGAGGCACCTCTATACCGGTAATATTCATTGCTTGCCGTGCGGCAAAGATGGCGGCTTTCGCATTCAGGGAATCAAATATGGTTTCTATCAGGATAGCATCTACCCCGGCGGTCAGAAGCGCCTCCATTTGCTCCTGATAGGCAATTGCCAGTTCATCATAAGTAACGGAACGAAACGCAGGGTTACTCACATCGGGTGACATGGATGCCGTTTTATTGGTTGGCCCAACAGAACCGGCGACAAACCGGGGTTTAGCAGGATTCTTACGGGTATATTCGTCGGCTACTTCGCGTGCCAGCTTCACGGCAGTCCGGTTTATCTCACGCACATACTCCTGCACATGATAATCAGCCATCGAAATAGTTGTGGAGTTGAATGTATTGGTTTCGATAATATCAGCCCCTGCTTCGAGGTATTTACGATGGATGTCCTGTATCACATCAGGCCGGGTCAGACACAGCAGGTCATTATTCCCCTTCATTTGCCCGGGAATAGTTGCAAACCGGTCATTACGAAAGTCTTCTTCCGTCAGGTTATAGCGTTGGATCATGGTACCCATGGCGCCATCCAGGATCAGAATATGTTCAGGGATTATTTGAGATATTGTTTCTTTCATCTTTCCACATAGCATTTGCCTACATAGCTTCTCCCTCTTAATAGTTTTTTCGGATCCTGTCCATATCGCGACGATCGTCTTTCTCTTTAAGCGATTCGCGTTTATCGTACTGCTTCTTTCCTTTAGCCAAGGCGATGACCACTTTAGCCAATCCTTTTTCGTTGATGAACATCCGAACAGGAACGATCGTAAAACCGGTCTCTTTGGTTCCGCGTTCCAGCTTCTTAATTTCTTTTTTGTTAAGCAACAATTTACGGTCTCTGCGTACCGGATGATTATTGTATGAGCCGTAGAAATATTCGGCTATATGCATATTCTTCACCCACATCTCGCCTCTCGACAAAAAACAATAAGTATCGACAAGACTGGCTTTCCCTATACGGATGGATTTGATCTCTGTTCCGGTAAGCACAATTCCGGCAGTAAAGGTTTCGATGAACTCGTAATCGAAACCCGCACGTTTGTTTTTTATATGTACAGAAGGCTGTTCCATCTTTTTTAAAAGACCACAAGTAATTTACGCTTATCCTCTTCCAAACGAATTTCCTCCCAAGCCTTGGCCGGAGAGGAAATCGGTAATAATGCTATTTTAACTATCTCTTTGTAGTTCAATTAAGGAAACGCTATTTCCGAAGTATTCGACTTTATTGATCAACGCCATCGGCAACTAATACAGCTCTATAATAGCCATTGCTATCCAGGGTTAAATCAGGATAAATATAGCTTAACGGAAACGCTATTTCCGAAGTATTCGACTTTAATTCAATTTCGCTACCCGATTGATCGACGCCATCGGCAACTAATACAGCTTTATAATAGCCATTGCTATCCGGGGTTAAATCAGGATGTTTCGCTTTAATATCTTCTTCGGAAGGTAATATATAGCTTAACGATTTAGTTGAATATGTATTAGTCTTTTCTACTTCTTTAGTAAACACCAATTTAAAGTAAATTACATTGTTCTCTACTTTATCAATATACAAACTGAAATCATCAGATGAATCTCCATTATAAGTATAATATGCAACAGCCACATTCAAATATCCCCTGGCTGACCAAATATTTTCAGATAGAGCTAAAAGCGGAGTTACAGTTTCCACAGGTTGTTCTGACATATATCTTACATAAAGAATATCATAATACTGTATAAAATTAATTTTTGCAGATGTATTATTAGATGAAAGAGTTTCACCCTCAAACAATTCAAATGCAATATAAGCGCGTTCTGGGATACTGCCATCAGTCAATGTCATTTGTGATGCGTTTTGAGGAATCAATTCATAGCCATCGTCTGTAGTCAGGGTTATATGTCCCATTAATGACTTAATCGTCACATAAGCATAGTTCGTCTTATTACTATTCGATTTCAAACAAGAAGTAAACGTCGTTCCCATTAAAACAGCCAATATGGCCACTAAAGCAATTTTCATTCGTTTCATAAATCTTCTTTTTTTATGTGTATTTCAAGTGTGCAAATATAAAAAAACTAAGAGAACAGCATACCTTAGCCTCTCCTTTTTTAATCAAGTTTAATAGATAAATGCAAAAGGGACTCAATTACTGCATACATCACTTTATTATTTTTGCAAAAAGCTCGGGATGCTCGTCCACATACGCTGCGATCCGGACAGTAACCGGTTCTTCCATCTCAAAAAACGCTTCTTCTATCCTATCGAACGCCTCGAACTGTTCATACATAGCCATAAACTCCTCGTCTGTACGTTCCTTTTCCAGCTCTTCGCGATTCGCGTCGTAGATCTCCTTTGCTTTATAAATCAACTTAGAGAACTCTTTGGCACCCCACAAGCGCATGACTTTCGCAAAAGGGTTATCAAAGATGTACGCTCCGTATCCATTCTGAATGAGTTGGCAAAACCCGCCGGTCATCACCTCATCCCTGAAGATCCGGTAAGAGAGCAAAGCGTGTTGCTCACCTGTCAACAATCCCATGCTCTCCGCGTTCAATCCGCCACCAAGCGCTTCCAGGTATTTATCTGTAAAGGCCTGTATAAATTCGTCCATTCCCTCTCCTGCCGCTTTCTGCAAATCCGATTCTTTTATCCCGATCATACGTATCCTAATTAAAATAAAAGCAAATTTACTTTATTTTTAGATTCTATTGTGAATACTCCGCCTTTTTAATAGATTTGTCACAAAATAAAGTCGGGAGGTAGTCACTCCAACAACATTTATATATGGCAAATAAAATGATAAAACTTATATTGGTCTCATTTATCACACTTTTCCCTATACAGTTAAAGGCGCAATGTGAAGTAGAAAATAACAGTTTTCGGGGAGGTGAATACCTGGAATATGACCTGTACTTCAAATACGGACTTATATTTACCAAAGCGGGGATCTCCACGATGAGCGTCGCCGATGCCCGATACAAAAACAAGAGCGCATATAGAATGACGCTCACGGCAAATTCTCTTGGAGCGGCAAAAGCCATATTCCTGATCTCGGATACACTGACGTCCTATACCACCAAAGGCATTGTCCCGTTAGCCTACCTGAAAGATGCGCACGAAGGAGGCGACTACCGCACAGAGAGAGCTACTTACGATTATTCAACAGGAAAAGTCAAACTGAGAAATATCAACAAGAAGAACGAGGATTTACGCTACGACACCACACTCGTTTCCAACGACTGTATGTATGACATGCTGAGTATCGTGTACTATGCCCGCACGCTGAATTACGGCAATATGAAAAAAGGAGATGAAGTAACCGTATCCTTCCTGTCCGGACGGAAAAAAGTAAATATGACGATTGTATATCAGGGAGTGGAAAGTGTATTGGCAAACGACAAACGGAAATATAACTGCATAAAGCTGTCCTTAATGATAAACGAAAGGGCTTTTGAAGATAAAAACGAGGCCATGAAAGTCTATATTACTGAAGATCCGAACCGCATACCTATACGCATCGACTCTAAACTGAAAGTCGGCTCGACCCGCGCCTTGCTAAAAAGCTACAAAGGACAACGGAATTAGGAAGAAGGAAGAGGTAGAAGAGGTAAAGCTAAATATTCCTCTAACTCCTTCTCTCCTTCCATTCTTCTATTGAAGCAATTAAAAGAAGGGGTTAGGGTGAAGTTGCCACACTCGTAACTTCACCCTTTGATAAACGTGTAGTCAGCATGTCACCGGGTTGTACTTGCGAAGCATCCGTAACCGCCTTGCCATTTTTTAGCGTAATGCTATATCCCCGTTGTAGTAACTTTTCCGGGGAAGCGTCGGTAATACGCTGCCGAAGCAACTCTAATTTATGCTTCTGTGCCGTTAATAGTACCGTAGCCGACTGCTTCAGGTTATTTTTTATACCAAGCAATCCCATTCGCGCGTCAGTCAACTGTTTAAGAGCCAGCGCGGGGATGTGGTTACGCAAAGCAGATAAACGCCGCTTCTCCCGGCTTAACCGCCATAAAGCGCTTTCACGTAACTGTTCGCTCAAAGCGTATAACTGTTCGGCGGCGCTATCCGCATAACCGATTAAAAGTTCCGCCGCTGCCGTTGGCGTCTTCACGCGCGTATGCGATACGGAGTCGAGTACCGTATCGTCACGCTCATGCCCTATGCCTGTTATGACCGGCAAAGGAAACTGTGCGCAAGCGGCTGCCAACGGATAGGTGTCGAATCCGGACAGATCGGATGTCGCGCCTCCGCCACGGATAATAACCACTACGTCAAAATCGTCCAGGCGTTCCATGATTGCATCCAATGCGCTGAGGATGGATCCTTCTACCTGATCGCCCTGCATAACCGCAGGGAACAACTCCGTATGAAAATAATATCCGTGGGCATTGCTGCTCAATTGATGGCTGAAGTCGCCATAGCCCGCCGCGGTAGCCGAAGATATCACTGCGATCCGTTGAGGTAGCAAGGGCATTTCCAGTTCCTTATTCAACGTGAGTACACCTTCTTCCTGTAATTGCTTCAATATCTCGTTACGGCGGCGCACCATATCACCGACTGTATAGGTAGGATCAATGTCCTGAACCATCAGGCTGTACCCATAGAGTTCATGGAACTCCACGGTAACCTTGACCAGGACTTTAATGCCGGAAACAAAAGCCTGTCCGGTGGTCTCTTCGAAATAAGGTTTCAGCAACCGGAAGACGTTCAACCAGATCGTCCCGCGAGCTTTTGCTATCAGGTTGTTTCCTTTGGGGTCTTTCTGCACAAACTCCAGATAACAGTGTCCGGTCGTATGGTGACGAACATCACTGATCTCCGCCCGCACCCAGTATTCGTCGGGCAAGCATTGCGTAATGCTCCTCTTTACCAGAGCGTTTAGTTCAAAAAGAGATAATCCTTCCATATTCTAAAAGCCAAGTTCCCAATCAGTCCGCCGATTCGGGAATATCTCCCTGCATCTGACAGGCTTTCCACAGATCGGGAACCCCATAGCCGTAGACATTATCCGGGAAGTCGGCGCGATCACCGGATCGACGCACCAAAGTTATGATTTGTTTTGCTGTCAGTTCCGGCCGGGCTTGCCACAGGCAAGCGACCATCCCACACATTACCGGAGTAGCGAAAGAGGTGCCACTGGCCGTTGTTGGTTGCCCGTCAGTTCCTATCACTTGAGTAGACACACCTACCGCTACGATATCCGGCTTTACACGCCCGTCGGCAGAGTTACCGACGGAAGAGAATGTGGCAAGCGTACCACTGTTTGAAATGGCGCCTACCGTTAGTACATTCTTGGCATCTCCCGGAGGAGTGATCTTTTTCCAAGAGCCTTGCCCCGAATTTCCCGCGCTGCATAGCAGTACCATTCCTTTGCCGGCTACACGGGAAGCCTGACGGGAGATCAAAGCACACTCTCCGTTCAAATCCCTGAGGCGATAATCTTTCGACTTGTCGTCGAACGAAAAATAGCCAAGGGAAGTATTCACAACATCAACCCCAACGCTATCCGCGTATTCAATGGCGACAGCCCAATAATCCTGTTCCACAAGGTGTTCCGAATACTCATCCTCGGTACGGAAGAGCCAATAAGAAGCCTCAGGAGCGCTACCAACTATCGCGTGGGGCCAGTTGGCGCCCATACATGAGAGGACTTTCATTCCATGATCGCTCTCTGCATAAATACTTGGAGAATCTCCCACAAGATCCTTCGTCCCTATGATCCGGACGCTATCGAAAGCGGCTATACGATCCGCGTTGTGAAAACCGGCATCCATAATGGCAATGGTCATCCCTTCGCCCCGGTATCCGGCTTTGTGCAAACGGTCGCCATGACTTAAATAGAGCTGCATATACGCAAGCCCATACGGGTTTTCCAGTTTATAGGGTTCGCTGACTATGGAATCTCTTTCCGGTCCTTCCTTTTTCTTATCTCGTTTTGGCGCTGTCCAGACTTTCTCCACCGACCTGACAAAAGGCAATTCCGCAATACGGTTGATCTTAATCGTATCGTTGCAGGACACGGTCACAAAATTATCCCATTTTCCTTTCGCTATGACCTTCACTCCCTTATCGCGGATCGTTCTCACATACGTGTCACAAACCGGCAGGTCGGTCGAGTCGATAGCTAATCGCTGACGCGCGCGACGGGCGATGGCTTTCCCGGACAAAAACTCTTCCGGCCGTTGCAACGAGTAGGTTGTTTCAATCTTATCGGTCAGGCTGATGCGATATTTCAATGTATCCCGCTTTGCCGAAACAGATAAAGTAACTGCTGCAAACAGGAGAATAACCAATGTTCCTTCTTTATTCATAAAACGGAGGTTATGTTACTTGATCTCCCAAGTCTCACACGTCGTCATCAACATTTCTTCCAGCGTACGATCCGGCTTCTTAGCGCGTACTTCCTCGATCTGCGCGTACACGCTTTCGTCATACGACGGCGCTTTTACATCGCGAATAACGCCCAAAGCTACGGGAAATTCAGGCCCATCCATCAACGCCAGTTTTATATGTAGTGTATTGTCTTCGCAATACGCGTCGTGTACCAGCAGGTCTTTTTCTGTTATACCGTTCTCGCCCGGCTTAACGACTTTCAAGCCAAAGCCTTCTTGCATCAAACCGTATTCATTGCTCTCACCGAAGAGCATGGGTTCGCCTTGTTTCAGGTAGATCGCGTTCTTCGCGCGGTCTGCCTTGGAAGCCAAACGGCTTTGTGAACCATCATTAAAGATCACGCAGTTCTGTAATACCTCAACAACAGAAGCGCCTTTATGCCTGGCTGAAGCAGCCAACACTTCCGCCGCGCCGGGGCCATCGACATCCACACAGCGGGCGAAGAAACGCCCGCGGGCGCCAAATACCAATTCGGCCGGGCGGAAAGGGTCTTCTATTGTTCCGTAAGGAGAAGATTTCGTTACCAATCCACGAGGAGAAGTAGGGGAGTACTGCCCCTTCGTCAGGCCGTAGATCCGGTTGTTCAACAAGACGATATTAATATCTACATTACGGCGAAGCGCATGGATAAAATGATTGCCGCCAATAGCCAAACCATCGCCATCGCCGGAGATCTGCCAAACGCTTAGCTTAGGGTTGGCCACTTTTACGCCGGTGGCGATAGCGGCCGCACGTCCGTGAATGGTATGAAAGCCATACGTATTCATATAATAAGGTAAGCGGGACGAGCATCCGATACCGGAGATCACCGCAATATTGTGCGGTTCGGCGCCCAATTCGGCCATTGCCTTATGCAACGAATTAAGCAAAGCGTGGTCGCCGCAACCGGGGCACCAACGTACATACTGATCGCTCTTATAATCTTTGGCTGTATATAATGTTTCGCTCATCTTATTTGTCCTCCATTATTTTAGTGAATTCTTCTACAAGTCTTAATACATTGAAAGGCTGGCCTTTCACACGGTTGAACTGGCAGATGTTCAAACCAGGCGCTTTAGCGCGAAGCAGCGTTGCAAACTGTTCCATGTTCTGTTCGGCAACTACGATCTTCTTATATTTCTTCAGCAGTTCCGTTGTATTCTTCGGCAATGGGTTGATGTACCGGAAGTGAGCCAAAGCCACTCTCTTTCCTCGCTGGCGCATGATCTCCATTGCGGAGTGCAAATGTCCGTAAGTACCACCCCAACCCACGACCAGCAAGCCGGCATCTTCATCTCCTTCGATCTCTTGATCAGGAATAACGTTCGCTATATAATCGATCTTCGCCTGACGGGTTTCGGTCATCTTCTGGTGATTGGCCGAATCGGTCGAGATCACGCTTGTATTGAAGTCTTTTTCAAGGCCGCCGATGCGGTGTTGAAATTCCGGCGTACCCGGTACAGCCCAATAACGAACCATAGATTCCGGATCGCGTTTATAAGGTTTCCATCCTTCCTGCATCCCGGGAGTTACGTAAGGAGGGTGAATGGGCGTATAATTCTTCATAGAAGGTATCCTCCATGCCGCTGAGCCATTGGCG
>JAIRKY010000025.1 GCA_031259755.1 Mediterranea sp. (in: CFB group bacteria)
GTTGGCGCAGGACGCGGTAAGATTAGCCTGTACAAACGGAAAGAATGTGTCGAAAAGAATATTCCCGAAGAAGAAGCGGTCGCTAAACTCATTGAGCTGATAGAAGCTGATGGGGGTTATGCGGAAGGAAGAGAGAAGCAGACAAAATGCTTTTATACTCTTCCGGATTGTTAAGCACCTTCAGGGCTTCCCTCAGGTCATCGTCATCTTTTAGTTGTTCGATGATGCTTCCTTTTTGGTAGTAGTAGCGTTTCACAATTTCGTAAGAGATCATGTTTTTTATGTCTTTGGCGAAATAGTCCAAGTCACGGGCCAAGTTATGGGCCAGTTTCTTTTCTATCGCTTTGAACTCCTCGGCAGCTCCTTCCATATAGCCTTCGAACTCGGCGATTTCTTTCAGGTTCTTCAGTACCTTTTCGCTCTGTTGGTCATAGCTGAAGCCGGCCTCCTTCACCATTTCCTTGAAATCGTTATAATCGGCATCCGTCAACGTAAACGCTTCCGCAGGAGCGATCGCCGGGTGTTTCAGGCAAAATTGGGTAGCGTAATCAAAGATCAGGTTGTCGTTTATCAGATAGTAAAGGATGTTAGGCAACCGTTCTTGTTTTACGATCCGGTCCGGAGATATGCCGCCACCGTCGCGTACTTCACGTCCGGCTGCGGTATGGAATACGGTTGTTAAGCTGTCCGGTATGCGTCCTGCGTTTCCGTCTTCGTTGCGGTTGTTGTAGTTGATCGCTTGTACACAGCGCCCGCTTGGGATATAGTATTTGGATGTGGTGATCTTCAACATTCCGCCATAGGGTAATTGGCGTGGGGTCTGTACCAGCCCTTTTCCAAAGGTGCGGGTACCGACAATCACGGCGCGGTCAAGGTCTTGCAACGCTCCGGCAAGGATCTCCGAAGATGAGGCCGTTCCGTTGTTAACCAGTACGGTGATGGGTATCTCCGTATCTATCGGTTCACGTTGGGTTTTGTATGTATTGCCGGCTTGTTTCAGTTTTCCCAGGGTGGTTACGATAACCTTTCCGCGGGGAACAAAATAATTAGCGATCTCCACGGCTTCTTCCAGTAATCCGCCTCCGTTATTTCTCAGATCAATAACCAGTGAAGTGATCCCTTTGTTCTCTTTCAGGTCAAGGAATGCTTGTTTGAATGCTCTCGCAGGCTTGCCCGAGAAGCTGTTCAGGTTAATATAACCGATATTGTTTTCGATGACACCGTAATAAGGTACGGTTGGAAGTTCAATGGATTTGCGGACGATGTCGAATGTCAACGGCTCCTTCGTTCCCGGGCGCTCCACTGTTAACTTAAACGCAGTGTTAACCTGTCCGCGTAGCATTTCGCTAACCTGGCTGTTATTTTTTCCTTTCAGGTCTTGGCCATCTATCTCAAGCATAACGTCGCCCGCTTTCAGTCCGACTTGTTGCGCGGGCATACCTTCATAAGGTTCGGCAATAACCGAACGTTGTCTTTTCACGTCGTAAGTGATCGCTGAACCTATACCTCCGTAGCTGCCTTTGATCATCTGCTCCAGTTCGCTCTGGTCTTCTTCCGGATAGTAAACCGTATAGGGGTCGAGCGAGTTGAGCATAGCATCTACGCCCTGGCGTATGGTCTTGTTCGGGTCAACGGTGTCTACATAGAACATTTCCAGTTCCTTAACGATGGAGGTGAATATATCAATGTTCTTAACCAGTTGGAAGTTCCTTTCGTCTCTTTTGAAACTGAAGAAAGCAAAAGCGATTAATGCGATGGCGATTATAATGCCCGCTTGTTTATTCAGATATTTTTTCATGTTCCTGCGTTTATTCGGAGAGCATTTCACTAATATTTAACCTTATTTCCTCCCACTTCTCTTCCGGAATGTTTGCTCCGATGCATTGAATAACGTTCCCTGCCAGTATGGCTCCTGTTTTGGCGCATTTCTCCAGGGAGTATCCTCCGGCGAGCCCGTAAAGAAAACCTGCGGCAAAGTAGTCTCCGGCGCCTGTGGTGTCTACCACCTTATTTACAGGGATGGCATCGACTTTGATCTCTTCCGTTTCCCTGCGGATATAGGAGCCTTTCGAACCGGCTTTAATAATGGCGATGCTGCACATTTGGGCCAGAATATCCAAAGCTTCTTCGCCTTCTTTTCCGGTGAAGGCTTTGGCTTCTTCTTCGTTGGCAAAGAGGATGTCTACGTATTTGTCGATCAGCAGTTTGAAGAAATCCAGATCGCCTTCTACAATGTTGTAGCTTGCCAGATCAAGGCAGACCTGTAGCCCGGCTTCTTTGGCCAGTTCAATGGTGCGCAGGATCATGTCATGGTCTTGCACCAAGTAGCCCTCTATATATAAATAAGTGTAACCTTCGAACAGATCGGGCGAGAGGTCTTCCGCTTTCAGTGTGGCTGCCGCTCCCAGGTATGTACCGAATGTGCGTTCACCGTCGGGTGAGATGAATGTCGAAGCAACTCCCGATGGAAGTTGGGGGTCGATTTGGGTTTTATCTTCTATTTTATGCTTTTCGAGGTTATCGCGATAGAATTTGCCGTAGCTGTCCGTTCCGGTTTTTCCGATGAATCCGGTAGAGGCGCCCATGCAGGCCAACCCCAGTATGGTGTTTCCTGCCGATCCTCCTGTGGCCAGGTAAGTATGCATTTTACTGAAATGTTCGTTGATTGTTTTCAATTTGGATTCATCAATGAGTTGCATACTTCCCTTGGGCAATTCCATTTCCTGAAGCAGCGCATCGTCAGTCAATGTTGCGAGCACATCTACAAGGGCGTTGCCCATTCCTATTATTTTGTCCATTCCCAGTTATTTTTCTGCAAAGATATTGCATATTTCAAAATAACCTATTACTTTTGCCTCGCATTTGAGAAAAACATTCTTCCTTAGCTCAGTCGGTTAGAGCATCTGACTGTTAATCAGAGGGTCCTTGGTTCAAGTCCAAGAGGGAGAGCGAACATAAGATACAAAATACAAAAATCCCAACCAGTACAAACAACTCGTTGGGATTAATTTTTTGTAACTATATACAAGTTTATTCGAGAAATCCCTTTCGTTTTACTAATTTTATTATATTTATCCTGTTAATCGTCCGATGTGATATCGTCCGCCAGATACTTATTCTTAATTATAATTATCTTAATAATTACTCGATGTGATATCGGGATTGATACAAATTTATTCTTAAATATATTATTATTGGGCCGTCCGATGCGATATCGAGCGGTTTCTTTTTGGCCGCTTCCTTTATATATATAAGGAATAATGTAACGTGAGTTCGATGTAAGAGATTCCGGTAAGATCATTTTTAAAACGTTCGGACTTCCGCTATATATAATCATTGAAAAGGTGGAAACAGACGATGTGCATGGGATCTGACAAAATGTCAATCCACAAAAAAAGCCCATGAAAGCAAGAATACCGGGCGGATCTCTAAAGATCGCCTGCAAATCGCATTTCGTAAAAACAAAACGGTCGGCTATACCGGTATTTGGCGTCTTTATGCTATATTGTAATATG
>JAIRKY010000143.1 GCA_031259755.1 Mediterranea sp. (in: CFB group bacteria)
CGGTTCGAGTGATCAATAGATAGAATTAGTCAGAACCTGGATGACGGTGTCTGCATTTGCTTTCATTTCAGAAAAATTAAACGGATAAAGCCGGATAGCAGCTAATTTTAGCGGATCCATATTGTCATATCCGGCTGGAAGTACTGTTTTGATCTCTGTCTTATCAAATGTGAGTATTTGATTTTCAGAAAGACAGTCGTATGGTATTAACCTGATCACACCGGGCACCCAAATAATTGATTCGATTTCTTCTTCTAAATGATAAAGCGCTGCAACATATCCGTCATCGTTTATTTCGACTACATATTGTTTGAGAAAACCTAATGAAGATATATAAACGTAGTGGGAAGCGAATCGTTTCATTCTTCTACTTCTTTGATTGTTTCAGTCTTTCGAACCGGACGAGGTCTTCCTCCTTTTCGTTTCAATTCATTTGGATTTACTCTTTCAGGCAGTAGTTGAACCGGTTCTTCCGCCTGTTTGTCTTCAATCTTTTCAGAAGCCGTCGGAGTATCATTTTTAGTCTCTAATGTATCTGCTTTCTCTGAAAACAAGGAGTCATTGGAGTGATATCGTATGAGCGATATATGGTTAGCCAATAAATGTTTAGCGGAATCTTTTCCTCCGGAATAGTATACATATCCCCTGACTTCTTTAATATCGCCTAACGTATCGGCTTGTATGCGAATATTTTGTGATCCGGATCCATAAACCTTATTCGTTTTGCTTATTACACTATCGTTGGCATATTGAATAGCCATAGACATCAATGCGGATTCAGTACTGTCCGGTCGCGCATCCAGAAAGTAATAATACATATTCCATTGAATCGTATCCCTGGCTTTAAAGTTTGAATCTGATGGTAGGACAAATGTAAGTTTATTATTCAGAGGATTTCCGGTTAAAAGCGCCATTCGGTCTAACAACCAAAGGTCAATACTATCTCCCGGAGCGGATATCTTAGGCTTATGATCTCGAATAGCAATGAGATTATCTATTTCATTTTGTTCGGCTTTAAGCCTTTTGCTCACCCGTTCATAGATCTTTGATAATACATCGGCGTTCCGGGTATACCAAACCATAGAGGAGTCGAATAGAACTTCTGTTGTGTTGTATTTCCGAAATACATATTCTATATACAATGCCTTTTTATAATTTTCATTATACGGCAAATTCTCACCTAAGGCTTTTGCGATATGATAGTCATATAGCAAGTTCTCCATTTGACTTTCCGGAATAACGTCCTTCGGCTTTCTGACCTTACAACCGGTCAATATAAACATGAGAACCAGTGCATATAATATATGGTATTTATTTATCTGTATCTTCATTCGGCCTTATTCCTGCATGATACGCGCTATTCAAATATTTACCGTAGAAAATAAGCAACGCAATAATACTGCAACTGAGAGCTGCGTCTGCAAAGTTAAATATCGGACTGAAGAAAACAAAATGTTCATTCCCTACAAAAGGCATCCATGCCGGCCAATTTGTATCAATGATAGGGAAATAAAACATATCCACAACCTTTCCGTAAAGCCATGTGGAGTATCCTCCCCCTTCAGGCATGAAAGCCGCGATCTGTGAAGAAGTGCTTTCATTGAATATGATACCGTAGAAAATGCTATCTATAGTATTGCCTAACGCTCCGGCGAAAATTAACGAAAAGCACACGATATATCCGGTTTTAAACCCGCATTTCACAATGCGATGGATATACCATCCGATCAAGCCTACCGCAATGATACGAAACGCGGTAAGGAAAAACTTTCCAAAGATCTCCATACCAAACGCCATCCCGTTATTTTCTGTAAAATAGATATAAAACCAATCTGTGACCCTGATATTCTCATGCCAATACATGTTGGTCTTTACGATAATTTTAATGATTTGATCTATGATCAGGACAGAGAATATAACCAATAGGGATATATGACCCTTTGTTAATCGTATTTTCATTAATTATTTATATAATGCCTTATTTCTTACCATCATTTTTCGCTTCAATACTAAGCGTTGCATGCGGTACGGCGCGAAGACGCTCAGCCGGAATCAATTTCCCTGTTTCCCGACAAACACCGTATGTCTTATTCTCTACACGTACCAAAGCTGCCTGAAGTCCCTGAATGAACTTTAGCTGACGTTGCGCCAACCGGGATGTTTCTTCTTTAGAAAGCGTATTTGCCCCTTCTTCCAGAACTTTGTATGTGGGCGACGTATCATCCGTATCATTACCATCTAAATTCATGATACTTCTTTTCAATCGGTCATAATCACGTTGCGCTAATTCCAACTTCTCCTTGATGATCGCACGAAATTCTTCCAATTCGGCGTCAGAGTATCTTGTTTTTTCTATCATAATTTTAAATATTGGAGGTTAGTTTAGTTATTACTCTTTTTCAACATGAATAAACAAAGAGAAATCGTCAAAACTCAATTCCGTCGCATTTTCCACTTCATCCATCAATATTAATGAGATACCTAATACTTGGTTACAAATATAGGTATTATATTCTTTCACGGCATCATCCGTTTGTGGATTTTTAGATAAGACGATTTTTATTCTATCTGTTATCTCAAAACCGCTTGATTTACGAACATTTTGAATACGGTTCACCAATTCACGGGCTATTCCTTCACGACGCAACTCTTCAGTTATTGCGACTTCCAAGGCGACAGTAAGCTTACCTTCATTGGCGACCAACCATCCCGGAATGTCTTCGCTGATTACTTCTACGTCATTAAGCTCGATGACCGCTTGTCCGCCATCAACATTCAATGTATATCGGCCTGTCTTTTCCAATTCGGCGATAGCCTCTTGCGACATCTCTCCTACCGCTGCAACCACGGCTTTCATTTGTTTACCGAATTTGGGGCCTAACTTCTTGAAATCACATTTTACTCTCTTCACCAGAATACCTGCCGTTCCATCAACAAAATCAACATTTTTCACATTGACCTCGCTCATGATCAGGGGTTTAACAGCTTCAATATGCGCTTTCTGCTGACTGTTCAACACAGGTATCATGATACGTTGCAAAGGTTGACGTACTTTGATATTAACTTTGCGTCTGAGAGCCAATACCATGGAAGTAATATCCTGAGCCATTTTCATGCGGGTTTCCAATTGCTCGTCAATCCATGCCGCATTGTATTCCGGGAATTTGGCCAAATGTACGGATACGCAGTTATCACGGCCCGTTGCCGTGGTAAGATCCGTATAGAGTTGATCAGCATAGAATGGGGCGACAGGAGACATAAGTTTTGCGACTGTTTCCAGGCACGTATATAATGTTTGATATGCAGAAAGTTTATCCTTGCTGAAATTCCCGCCCCAGAAACGTTTACGATTCAGGCGAACATACCAGTTGGAAAGATTATCGTTCACGAAATCAGAGATCAAACGTCCGGCTTTGGTTGGTTCATAATCGCTATAACAGGCATCAACCTCTTTAATCAATGTATTCAGCACCGAAAGGACCCAGCGGTCGATTTCCGGGCGTTCTTCTATACGAACATCCGCCTCTTTATAGTCGAAACCATCCACATTTGCGTAAAGAGAGAAAAAGGAATAGCTATTATATAAAGTACCAAAGAATTTACGACGTACTTCTTCCACTCCTTCAAGGTCGAATTTAAGATTGTCCCAAGGCGATGAATTGGTGATCATATACCAGCGTACCGCGTCCGAACCATATTTCTCGATAGTCATGAAGGGGTCTACAACATTTCCCAGGCGTTTAGACATCTTATTTCCATTCTTATCGAGTACCAGCCCGTTCGAAATGACTGCTTTAAATGACTTTGTGTCGAATGCCATCGCGGCGATAGCATGTAATGTAAAGAACCATCCGCGTGTTTGGTCTACACCTTCGGCTATAAAATCTGCCGGATATACGAAACCGCTATCCAATAATTCTTTATTTTCAAACGGATAATGTATTTGCGCGTAAGGCATAGCGCCGGAATCGAACCATACGTCAATCAGGTCCGCCTCGCGTTTCATGGGTTTGCCATTCTTGGATACAAGAATGATATCATCCACATACGGACGGTGCAGGTCTATCTTATCATAATTCTCTTCACTGTGATCACCCGGTACAAATCCTTTGTCCTTATACGGATTGAATCTCATCACACCCGATGCCACAGAACGCCCGATCTCATGGTAGAGTTCTTCAACGGATCCTATACAGATCTCTTCACTATTGTCTTCTGTACGCCAGATCGGTAGTGGTGTTCCCCAATAACGCGAGCGGCTTAGGTTCCAATCATTCAGATTCTCCAACCATTTCCCGAAACGTCCGGTTCCGGTAGATTCCGGCTTCCAGCAGATCTCCCCGTTCAGTTCCATCATACGCTCTTTGCATGCAGTAGAGCGGATGAACCAACTGTCTAACGGATAATACAATATCGGTTTATCCGTACGCCAGCAGTGTGGATAATTGTGTACATACTTTTCGATCTTGAAAGCAAGATCATTTGCTTTCAGCATCACGCAAATCGATACATCCAGTGATTCATCGGCTTCAGTCAGCCCCGGGTCATATACATTCTTCACGAAGCGTCCGGCAAACGCTTTGTATAGCTCCACATTTACACGTGTTTTCACGAATTCGGGATCCAATTCATCCAATTTGTAGAATTTACCGGTCAGGTCTACCATCGGACGTAATTCTCCTTTTTTGTTGGTCAGTTGTAATGGAGGGACACCGGCTATTTTTGCAACCTGAGCGTCATCGGCGCCAAAAGTCGGAGCGATGTGCACAATACCCGTACCATCTTCAGTTGTAACATAGTCACCCGGTATTACACGGAAAGCCCCTTCTCCCGGATTCACCCAAGGGATAAGTTGCTCATATTCCATGCCTGCGAGGTCGGTTCCTTTAAATTCGGCCACAACCTTAAATGGGATCAGTTTATCGCCTTGCTTATACTCTTCCAGTGCGAGACCGGCTGCTTTAGGATTAAAATGCGCGTGAACCAATGCTTTGGCAAGTACCGCTGTGATGGGCGCTCCCGTATACGCATTATAAGATTGAACCGCCACGTATTCGATAGCAGGCCCTACGCATAACGCGGTATTTGAAGGGAGTGTCCATGGCGTTGTTGTCCAGGCCAGAAAATAAGGAGTTCCCCATGCTGTCATTTCCGGTTTCGGACACTTTATACGGAACTGGGCGACGACAGTGGTGTCCTTAACGTCGCGGTAGGTACCCGGTTGATTCAGTTCATGCGAACTCAAACCGGTTCCGGCTGCCGGAGAATAAGGTTGAATGGTATATCCTTTATATAAATACCCCTTTTTATATAACTGTTTCAGCAACCACCAAAGTGTTTCAATATAGCGGTTATCGTAAGTGATATACGGATGCTTCATGTCAACCCAATATCCCATTTTATGGGTAAGGTCTTCCCATTCCCTGGTATATTTCATTACATCGCGGCGACATTCGGCATTATAGTCTGCTACGGAGATCTTTTTGCCGATATCTTCTTTGGTAATACCCAGTGATCTTTCCACACTAAGTTCCACCGGAAGGCCATGCGTATCCCATCCGGCTTTACGTTTAACCTGAAAACCTTTCATCGTTTTGTAGCGACAGAAGATATCTTTAATGGCGCGCGCCATTACATGATGGATCCCCGGCATACCATTAGCCGAAGGAGGCCCTTCATAAAACACGAACGAAGGGCAACCCTCACGCTCTGTCAAACTTTTAGCAAAAACGCTGTTTTCATCCCATTTCTTCAGTACTTTCTTGTTCACTTCAGAAAGGTCAAACTGAGAATATTCAGCAAATTTCTTACGCATATTATACCGTCTTTCTATCTACATAAAAATAAGGTGCAAATTTATAAAAACATTAGATAGCAGGAAACATTTTATATATTTCTTTTTCATAATAATGCTTCATATTGCATTGGTAACGGCCGTATAACGGAACGTTCCCAGCCTTTCCAAATTTAATGGAACGGCCCTCGGCCGTCCGGTAGTTTCAACGTGCAGTTTAGAACCGAAAGTAAATGAATGGTTGGATTTCGCTGCTTTTCACTTGGATGACCAGATAAATAAGTACGACCATCAGCAGGGCTTTGCCGAACAGGGGCAGTCGGACGACGTGACGGGCGAAGGCTGTTTCCCATCTGGCAGGGGCGAAATGCAGCAGGAAGCCCAATAACATCAGCGCAAATACGTACCGGTATCCTTGGATCAGTTGCCCGAAAAGTTGGGGTTGGAAGTTGGCGGTTATCTGTCCGATCATGTCCATAGCGCCTTCGAACGTGGCGTTCCTGAAGAATATCCAGCAGAAACAAACGAAGTGGAAAGTAATGATTACGCCGAATATTCGCCGGATACCGTTGCTTTCCTCTCCTTTTTTCCGGCCCGCGACAGTCATCCAGGTTTTATGTATGGCGAGGGCAACCCCGTGGAACATGCCCCAAACGATAAAGTTCCATGATGCGCCGTGCCAGAGTCCGCCGAGGAACATGGTGATAATGAGGTTGAGGTATTGGCGAAACTTCCCCTTGCGGTTACCGCCGAGGGAGATGTACAAATAATCGCGTAACCAACTGGACAGCGAGATGTGCCAACGGCGCCAGAAGCCGGTAATGGAAGCCGATTTATAGGGGGAATCGAAGTTCTTGTTTACATGGAAGCCTAACAGCAGGGCGATACCGATGGCCATGTCGCTATAACCCGAGAAGTCGCAATAGATCTGCAACGCGTATCCGTAGATCCCCATCAGGTTCTCCATACCCGAATACAAGGTAGGATTGGCGAAGATACGTTCTACGAAATTGACGCCGATATAATCCGATATGATGGCTTTCTTGAATAATCCGCATAAGATGTAGAATACGCCTTGCCCGAACATCTCTTTGGTAACACACAATGGTTCACGGATTTGCGGGATGAAGTCGCGGGCGCGGATGATCGGTCCGGCGACCAACGGGGGGAAGAAGGATACATAGAAGGCATAGTCCAACAGGTTGTTTAACGGATTGATCTGCTTGCGGTAGACATCTATCGTGTAGCTTAAGGACTGAAAGGTGAAGAAAGATATTCCTACCGGCAGAAAGATGTCCAGAGCGCTGAATGTTCCACCGGTAACGGAGGCGATGATCTCTCCGAAGAAATTGGTATATTTGAAATAACAAAGCAGCCCCAGATTGATGGCCAGACTAACCGCGACCAGGGCCTTGCGTATCCCTTGCCGGGCGGCGCGCTCCATGGCTTGGGCGATGAGAAAGTCGCTGACCGTCACTACCGCCAACAGGAAGAAATAGGTTCCGCTACTTTTATAATAGAAATAATATGAAAACAACGTAACAAAGAGGATACGGGGTGTGCTTGACTTTTTTAGCAGGGCGTACAGGATGACGAACCCGGCGAAGAACCATAGAAATACTCCGCTGCTGAATATCATTGGCGTTTGCGGGTCATACGCGAACAGTTCGCGTAGCTTCCCGAAGTCTATATCAATCGGAGACATGTTCGTTGTATGTGTTTATTAGCGCTTTAAACAAGAGTTCGCCCTGTAGAATGTAGCCATCCGCAATGTAGTGTATATGGTCGGCGCGCATTAGCCCGGACTTCCACCAGTTCGTGCAGGCGTGGTCTTTGCCTCCCACTATGTTGTACATGTCCCATACGGCCAGGTTCCGGTCTTGCCCGTACTTGCGTATGGTGTTCACGGCTGTTACTGTCCTCGGGTTGACGGAATAGGTTCGCCGGCGCCGGCGTTTCCGGAAACTTTCGTATGAGCCTGGGGGGGTGGTCAATAGAATGGGTGTTTCGGGCATACGGGAACGCAGTAGCTTAACCAGTTCATCTATTTGGTAATAGTGTACATTGGCGTTGTACCGTTTGCTGTGGCTCTCGTTCGTACCAAAGGAGAGGATCAGCAATTCCGGTTTAAGTTCGGCGATAGCTTCGATGCGGTCCGGGTGGGTAAAGGTCAGGCAAGTAGCGCCGTTCACTCCCATATCTGTGTAGGATACGGCGCCAAAGGCCTCACTGAGTTTGATCTTTACGGCATGGGGGAAGATATGTCCGCGCACATGGCTGTCGCCAATATGAACAATACGTAAGATGTCTTCGGATGATCCCGACCGCAAACGGTGTAAGCGTTCCATTATGGGTTTGAGTACCTGGTTATTATCGACAATGATATTAGGTTTTGTCTGCCGGAATGTTTCGGGGAATGAGAGTTGTATGGCTATCGTATCCGGAACGGATTTATAGGGGTCTAACTCCCTGATATCGTTCATGCGTACGTCCGGACGCGGCAAAGCGGGCGTCATGTCTTGCCCCCGGCCTTGTTGAGCTGTAGAACAGAGTAAGATGAGTGTTAATACACCGGTTACAAACGGGTTATTCTTTTTCATACGCTTGTCTCTTGTCGTACTGCTCTTTACCATAGATCATTGTTTCATAGAGCAATTCCGCCAGATGATCTCCTCCTTTGAAATTGATATGCGTATAATCGTAGTTTGCCATGGCGGGTTTGGCTTCTACAAGTTTGGCCATGCTGCCTTCACCACCCATTGCCTTGAACAGGTTCCAGAAAGCGATATGTGTTTCGGCAGCCAGGTTTTGTTGGTAACGGATCAGCGCTTTCACTCCGGGCATGGTGCGTATTTCGCCTGTACTCGATTTATAGTCGCGGTCGCCTACGCTGAGCAACAGCATACCGGCCTGTGGGAAACATGCTTTGAGATGCTCAATGGTTAGCGCCATACTTTTACAGTAGGAATCATAGTTACCGCCTTCGGGAGTGATCACGTTCAGGCCATATTGCAAAATGATCAGGTCGTACGGGCGTTGTTCATTGAAATCCCTCAACGTCTTTTCCGGGATGTAACGTAGCGAAAGTCCGGAACTGCTGCGTATAGACAGGTTATCTACCACGATTCCCCGCAAACCATCCATCGTGGCGCCGAAGAAGAGCGCTTGGTTTGCATGGTTCACCCTCCATCGCACTTTTCCGATACGGCCACGGACAGACATTTTCTGTAATTTGTCGGATGCATCGAATGTTTTCTCAAATTCTTGCATCTTGTTTACCTGGGCGGTCAGGCTTAAATTGCCTTTATTGTAAAAGTAGATAGTAGACTGTTCGCAAGTGTCCAAAAGTGAAACGTATTTAGTCTGGCCTGTCAGGTCGATATATGCGCCGGGTGACGGAATAAAGTAATGCCCGTTGATACCTTGTTTCTTGTGCTCAAAATCGAGGCTGTCCGTAACAGCGTGTGTTTGCCAGCCGTGATAAGCGTGACGGACTGTGGGACGGAAGCCATGGGTGGTCGATGTAATGTTAACCAATCCGACGCCGCAACCTCCAAATCTTTGTTGCAACATTTCACGCAGATCAGCCGTAAAGATATCGGCTTCGGTAAAAGAGTCGCCAAAGAAAGCGATACGTACCGGGCGACCAAGGGTATCCATGCGGTTGATAGCCTCGTAGAATAGCGTCATTCCGCGCAAGGTGGAATCGCTGTAATCTTCTATGCAAGTCATTCCTGTTTTGCAGGTATCCACAAAAGCTGGCTTCACGGCCGGAGGAGGCAATTGTATAGTGTCCGGCTCTTCTTTAGGAACAGTCTTGCGTATGTCGCTCAGCAGGTCTACTTGCCGCAGGGTATATCCGTCGATAGTTATAAGAGGCAGGTCGCTTAATCCAATGAGAGCGACCAGTACGAGTATTATGAGCCATAGCGTGTGTTTTAGATAATTTTTCATGTGTGTTTAATAACATAAAGTGCAAAGATAGTTTTTTTTCATTGTTCCTGCTATGGGTCATTCGATTTAGTCAAGAACGGTCACATCTCCAAACTTCTATCTCCTGAGATGTAATGAAAAAAAGTAGCTTATTCTAAAACAATCCGTGTCTTCTCAATGTTTTATAGTTGGAAATTCTGATAAAACAATAAAATTATGAAGTACATTTGCACAGTATGTGAGTATATTTACGATCCGGAATCAGGTGATCCGGATAGTGGTATTGAACCCGGAACTAAGTTTGAAGACATACCGGAAGATTGGGTGTGCCCCATTTGCGGTGTCGGCAAGAGCGACTTTGAGCCCATTGATTAAATTGAAAATTGAAAATTGAAAGTTGAACGTGAGCCATACGGCATTGTAACTTTCAATTTTCAACTTATTAAGCGTGCTTCCTTTCTTTCATTATATCGCCGCTGGCTTCAACTACATTCACCACATAGTCGCCCAGCTTTTCACATTCCGCAATAACGTCCATATAATAAACTCCCGTCTGGTAATCGTAGGCTTTGTTGTTTACATTCAGGATATTCTGGTTTTTCAGTTGATTGCGGTAGTTGTTTATCTCATTTTCAATGTTATAAGTTTTATTGATGTCAACCGTTTGATGTTCCGGCCTTGAAACGGTATGGATCATTTGCATGAGCGCGTCCTCAACCAAATGCATCATGGAACGGATGTGTTCAACTTGATTTTCTGTAAAGTCGACATTCGCTTGTCGTTTGCGATTGAGTGTCCGGGCCAGGTTAAAACAACTATCTCCAATACTCTCTATCTCGGTCACTTCGCGAAGCATGGCCCGGATTTGCAGTTTACTCTCTGAACTCAAGCGTCCTTCCGCAACCCGGTTCAGATAGTTGGCGATCTCTATTTCCATGTTATCGCTTATACTCTCATACTTCTCGATCCGGCTGAACAGCTTGTTAAAGTCATCGTCTTTCTCTTTTTCCAGCAACTCCCCGGTCATAGCGAACATACGTTGCGTGCGCTCGGCATAAAGTTCAATTTCCTTATGCGCCTGCAAGATAGAAAGTTCCGCAGTAGATAGCATACCTCCTGTAATAAAGCGCAAACGGTATTCTTCTTCCTCTTCTTTCTGTGGAATAATAAAACGAACCGTTTTCTCTATCAGCCTGGTTGCCCAGATCAATATACAAACGTTACAAATATTAAAGGCCGTATGGAAACCCGATAGTTTGTAGGATACGGCAACCTGTTCCGATCCCGGATGCATATATGTATCTACGAACCAGGAGATGGCGCCCGTAAAAAGGGTAAACACCACCAGCACCCAAAGCACGCCAAATACATTGAACACAAGATGCGCCAATGCCGCGCGTTTGGCTTGCGGGTTAGCGGTCAATGCCGCCAGGTTAGCCGTTATGGTAGTGCCGATGTTCTCTCCCAGCACAAGCGCGGCTCCCAATTCATAATTGATCCAGCCGTTGGCGCACATGATCAGGGTAAGCGCCATCGTTGCCGCCGAAGCCTGCACGATCATCGTCAATACTGTTCCGATAAACAGGAATAGAAGGATGGAAAAGAATCCCATATCGGTATAGTCTTGAACAAAAGCCAGCATTTCGGGGTTCTGATTTAAGTCGGGAGCATTGTTCTTCAACAGGGCAAGCCCCATAAACAGGAACGAGAAACCGAAAATGAGTTCACCGGTAGACTTGCGGGCGCTTTTATTTGAAAATATAAGGGGAAGGGCAAAAGCCAGAAGAGGAAGGGCGAAAACAGACATGTCCACTTTAAAACCGAAAACCGATATGATCCAGGCTGTAACGGTCGTACCGATATTGGCGCCCATGATCACGCTAATGGATTGGGAAAGGGTTAACAGGCCGGCATTTACAAAACTGACAACCATGACCGTCGTAGCCGATGACGACTGGATAAGCGCCGTGATCAACATGCCCGTTAGTACTCCGGTAAACCGGTTCGTTGTCATAGCCGTTAAAATTCCCCGGAGCCTGTCTCCCGCGAGCTTCTGGAGGCCTTCGCTCATGATCTTCATCCCGTACAGGAAAAGCCCTAACGACCCTATGAGCATTAAAAAATCATAAAAAGAATATTGCATCTAAGATTAATTTGATGGTTCTAAGTCCTTTAATTACATTTATCCGTATTATAATCTATAAGAGACATGAAACAGATGTTACAAATCCATTGCAAAAATAATAATATTTATAAAGAATTTCCTGTTGGGACTCTACTTTTGGACATTTATAACGGATTAAATCTTCATTTGCCCTATCCGCCTGTTAACGCCAAGGTAAATAACCGTACCGAGGGGCTGACATTCAGGGTCTACAACAATAAAGATGTGGAGTTCATCGACATCAGGGATTCATCGGGTATGCGTACGTATGTGCGCTCTTTGTGTTTTGTCCTCTACAAAGCCATTCGTGAATTATACCCTAACGGTAAGCTGTTACTGGAGCATCCGGTGTCCAAAGGTTATTTCTGTGACTTGCAGATCGGACGCCCGGTTACGTCGGATGATGTTGCGAAGATCAAAGCCCGGATGAAAGAGATCATCGCCGAAGACCTTCGTTATTTGCGGGTAGAATGTCGTACGGCCGAAGCTGTGGAGATTTTCAGGACGCATGGCATGGAGGATAAGGTTAAGTTGCTCGAGACCTCCGGTTCATTATATACCTATTATTATAAGTTAGGAGATACAATCGACTATTATTACGGCAGTTTATTGCCCAGTACGGGACACATCCGCCTGTTCGACCTGATAACGTATCATGATGGTATATTGCTTCGTATCCCAAACAGGAAGAACCCTCATGTTCTGGAAGATACGGTCGAGCAGAAAAAGATGCTCGAAGTATTCAAAGAATACCTCAGATGGGGATACATCCTGGGAGTAGGTAACGTAGGTGATGTAAACAAGGCTTGCCTGGAGGGGCGCGCAACAGAACTGATCAATGTCGCCGAAGCGCTGCAGGAAAAGAAAATCGCTCAAATCGCCGACACGATCTACCATAAGGGAACGAATGGCGACCGGGTAAGGCTGGCGCTCATCGCCGGGCCTTCTTCTTCAGGGAAAACGACTTTCAGCAAAAGATTGTCCATACAGCTAATGGCAAATGGCCTGAAACCTTACCCGCTCTCATTGGACAACTATTTCGTAGACCGGGAACAAACGCCGCTCGATGAAGAGGGCAACTATGATTTCGAGTCCTTATACGCTCTGGATCTGAAACTCTTTAATGATCAACTGATCGCCTTGCTGCAAGGAGAAGAGGTCGAACTGCCGACCTTCAACTTCACGACGGGAAGAAGGGAGTATAAAGGCGATAAGCTGAAAGCAGACGAGAACACGATACTGATCCTGGAAGGCATACACGCCTTAAATCCCGAACTGACGCCATATATCAGCGATACCCATAAATTCAATATTTATGTTTCGGCATTGACTTCCATTTCGTTGGACGACCATAACTGGATATCTACTACGGATAACCGTTTATTGCGCCGGATCATACGCGACTTTAACTATCGCGGCTATTCCGCGCAGGAGACCATTTCCCGCTGGCCCAGCGTACGTTCCGGAGAAGACAAATGGGTATTCCCGTTCCAGGAGAATGCCGACGTCATGTTCAACTCATCTTTATTGTTCGAGTTCTCCGTACTGCGCCCATACGCCGAACCCGTACTGATGGGAGTGCCGCGCAACTGTCCGGCCTACGCCGAAGCATACAGGCTATTGAAGTTCATTAAGTATTTCGTATCCATACAGGATAAAGAAATACCTCCGACGTCCTTGCTAAGGGAGTTCCTGGGTGGCAGCAGTTTCAAATATTAGCGGTGAGGCCGGCTCCAGAACCTATAATTTAAATACAAATCATAAAATGTCATTTTGTGTGATTATCAGCCACTTAAACAAATGGCCAATATAATAAAATATCTATAAATATGCTTTGCTATCTCAAATATTGGGTGTATTTTGGGGAGTTGATTTAAACGGTGCAAAAAAACACTACCACCCATGAATATAAAAAGAAATATACTCTTTTCTCTTGAAAGCAGAAAGAAAGACGGCAAACCGGTAGTTGAGAAGTTCCTATTCGTATGCGTGTCATTTATCACAGCCAACGCATAGAGTTTACAACCGGATATCGAATTGATGTCGCTAAATGGGATGCCGACAAGCAACGAGTAAAAAACGGATGCAGCAACAAGCTAAAGCAAAGTGCTTCTGAAATTAATGCAGACTTGTTGAAATACTACACAGATATATATGCAACGCCTTATCGCTGGGTATTCCTCCGCAGGTTGTAATGAAGTGGACTGGACACAATGATTACAAAGCCATGAAACCTTATATCGATATCGCTGATGACATAAGAGTAAATGCAATGGACAAATTCAATCAGTTGTGATTTATTCTGATTACCTTTGTATTACGAATAATTTTTTAAAATGATAACAGCAGAAGAAATAAAATCATTAGCTATTAGCGGAGAAGGATATAATGTTGAGTTCAAAATCAGAGTGCCATCCAAAATCAAGGAAATTATCTTGGAACTATGTGCGTTTGCAAACAGCGAAGGAGGGTATCTGATTTTAGGTATTGATGACGATGGAAAAATCTATGGTCTTGAACTTGACAATATCACTCGTTCCAGAATTCAAAACGATATAAGAGATATTTCTCCTAATATCCAAGTAGATTTATATCCGGTTCAAGTAGATGATAAAAAGGTCTGGGCGTTAGATGTTCCTTCAGGAAAAGATAAACCTTATGTCCTTTCCGGCTCAATCTATGTCCGAGAGGGTGCAAATAGTCAGAAGTTAACAACCGCCGAAGAAATAAGAAGTTTCTTTCAGACCAGTAACCGTATTTATTTTGATGCCATTCCTTGTCCCCGACTCGATATTGATAAAGAATGGGATGAGGATAACTTTCAGTATTTCCGTCATGAATCAAATATAACCGGAAATGTTACCACTAAGCAGATATTGAATAATTTACAGGTGTTTGATGATTCGGGTATTATAAAAAATGGCGGTGTCCTGTTTTTCGGAAAAGAGCCAGAGAAATTATTTCCTCATGCAGTAATCCATTGTGTTTTGTTCAAAGGCACAAACAAAGTACATATCATTGACGATAAATACTATGGTGGTACTTTATACAACCAATATAAGCAGGCGGAAGCATGGATAAAGGATAAACTCAAGGTATCCTATATCATAGAAGATATGGGGCCGCGCAAAGAAATTTGGGAAATTCCTCTTACCGTTTTCAAAGAAGCCATTATTAATGCACTTTCACATAGGGACTACTATGAACAGGGGGCTGTAACAATGGTTGAAATATATGATGACAAAGTTGTGATTTCCAATCCGGGCGGATTGCTTCCTGCTGTTCAAAAAGAATTTGGGACAAGGAGCATGAGTAGGAATCCATTGATATTCGGTTTATTTACGCGCATGAGTTTAGTTGAACAAGTGGCATCTGGTATTCCTCGTATGCGTGATGAAATGAAAGAAGCCGGGCTACCTGAGCCTGTATTTATAACAGACGGAGGCTTTTTTACAGTATCATTTAAACGTCCCGATAACAATGGCGCTATAAATGGCACTATAAATGGCACTATAAATAAAGAGGCTGTTGAAGATCTTGTTTTTGAATTGATAAAATCTAAAGAAGGCATAACCGTTTCAGACATAACTGAATCCATAGGAAAAAGCCGTAGAACAGTAATGAGATATTTAGATACATTAAAAAAAGCGGACAAAATAGAGTTCAGAGGCGGAAATAAAACTGGTGGGTATTATTTGAAATAAGGAGAACTACGAATGCTCAACAATGTAGTTATAAGAAAATTACGGCAGGATGAAATCCCGATACTTGAAGATATGCTTTATGAAGCGATTTTTCAACCTGATGAAAATAATCTGATTCCGAGAAGTGTTTTGGAAATTCCGGGAGTCAAAGCTTATATTAAGGATTTTGGCTGTCAGAAAGATGACTATTGCCTGGTTGCGGATTGTGACGATGAAATTGTCGGTGCTGTTTGGGTTAGAATTATATCAGGTAATCCCAAGGGTTATGGATATATTGATGATGAAACACCGGAGTTTGCCATTTCGCTATACAAAGAATATCGGAATCGGGGACTTGGCACACACCTCATGTCGGCTATGATAAAGTATTTGCGTGAAAACAGTTATACACAAACCTCACTGAATGTGAAGAAAGAAAATTATGCTGTAAAACTCTATCGAAAGATGGGATTTGAAATAATTGACCAAGATAATGAAGATTATTTAATGCTTTTAAAATTCAATTGAATCAACATGCAAGCTCCTAACGAACATATCTCTTTGCTCACCGACCTGCTCCCCCGATACAGGTCAGTCAATATACTATACCAAGAAGCCATAGATAAGTCCGTTTTGAATTTCGATACACAATGTAGTATCACCGATTTCTATAATGAGTTCAATGATATACAGGCCTTTGAAAAAGCCATTCTGAACTTTCTTCTTTTGGCGGATAAGGAAAAACAGGAGCAGATTGCAGTTCATTTGCGAACAGAAATAGGTAAGAATACCGAAATATATGCTGCAAATAAAGATTTTTTGACGGTATAGATACTATCAAAGTTTGCTCCGGTAGGCGTAATCCGCTAAAGATAGAGATAGACGGACAGCTAAAAGATACCAATAAATTATGGCAGAAGCTTACACAAGTCAGAAACTCTTTGGAATCAACAAGTTGGAATAACGACAAAATCGGCATTGAGCGCCTAACCAGAGAGGAAGAAAGACTTGACAGCCTGTATAAACAAGAGCAGCAAAAACTTGAAGCCCTTTATCAGAAACAGAAAGAATCTGATAGTCATGCATCTAAATACCTTGAAAATGTATTCAGACAAATATACGAACTGGGATGCTCCTTTATCTCCCTGTTAGAGACTTATTTTCCTATTGAAAGAAAGAAGGGACAATCAGAAACCAAGCCTACCTTAACTACCGGAGTCTATTTCGATATGCAATTAGTATCCCTCATCCATAACGAGTGTAACAATATCCAATTTGAAAACCTTTCAGAACTTGATTTATACGTCCTACTCAATCTGCAACGGACCAATGTCAAACTGATAGTCAAATCAAGAGAAGGAGAACGTATGTGCTATCTGATATTCAAATTATACGAATACCTGAAAGCAGATAATAAAAAGGAATGGCGCTTCGCCATATTAAAAACCACCGGCATCAAAGAGGATTACTACAAATCCAAATATAAAGCACCGGTTTCGGAGTTTCCGAGCCGAGAATCAAAGGAATTTGCCGAGCGTATCAACAGGATATTCAAAGAACTTTCCTGATACCACCTAATTACCACTTTTACCACTCAAAATAATTTTTATATCATTTGATTATGAGTAAATCTCACCCTGCCAGCACCAACTTATAGGCAGGTGGGATTTGCTCTCAATCCAAATTACGAACAAATTTAATGATAATATTATGGGATCACTACTGTCCAAAGAAATTTTCCCATAGGTTCAATTGATCTGAATCTGAATCATTCATCGGACGTTTTGGTTTAACAAACAGTTCGCCTAAGGGCTTCCTCTCAAAGAGTACTTTC
>JAIRKY010000039.1 GCA_031259755.1 Mediterranea sp. (in: CFB group bacteria)
AGTTGCGGCTCTCTTATTCATAACATTTTGTTATTAGTGGAATACGAACATAGTCATTTTTTCTTTTTATCTTTGTGCCTGAATTTTAAAATTGATTATGAAATATGATTCCAGATAATGATAATTATTATCATTCAGGCCTCAGCGAAGAAGAAGTCAAGCAAAGCAGGGAGAAGTTTGGCGTTAACTTGCTAACGCCCCCCAAGCGTCTTTCACTTTGGAAGTTATATCTGGAGAAATTTGAAGACCCCGTTATACGGGTACTGCTTGTAGCCGCAGTGTTTTCATTGATCATTTCAATCATTGAGAACGAGTATGCGGAAACGATAGGTATTATTGCGGCCATATTGCTGGCTACCGGAATCGGATTCTATTTTGAATATGATGCAGGGAAGAAGTTTGACCTGTTGAATGCAGTGAACGAGGAAACACCGGTTAAAGCGCTCCGTTCAGGCCATATACAAGAAATACCCCGTAAAGATGTTGTGGTAGGAGATATTGTACTCCTTGAAACCGGAGAGGAAATCCCAGCCGACGGCGAACTGATAGAATCCATATCCATGCAAGTCAACGAGTCTAACCTGACCGGAGAGCCGGTGGTGAGCAAGACTACGGTACGAGAACTCTTCGATGAAGAGGCAACATACGCTTCCAACAGGGTGATGCGGGGAACAACGGTCGTTGATGGGCATGGTACGATGAAGGTCCTTCATGTAGGGGATGCGACGGAAATCGGGAACGTGGCAAAACAAAGTATGGTCGAGACATACGAACCTACCCCGCTAAACCTCCAATTAACAGCGCTTGCGAAACTGATCGGACGCATCGGATTCACTGTTGCCATTGCCACTTTTATCATTTTTGTAACGAAAGACCTTTATCATTACTTCAACGTAAATGATGCAGTAGAGGGAATGGACGATTATATGGAGATCGCCCGGATCGTTCTGAAATACTTTATGATGGCAGTGACACTGATCGTGGTAGCCGTTCCTGAAGGCTTACCGATGAGCGTTACACTCAGTTTGGCTTTGAATATGCGCAGAATGCTTTCAACGAATAACCTGGTACGCAAAATGCACGCCAGTGAAACGATGGGAGCAATCACCGTTATTTGTACCGATAAGACCGGAACGCTGACCCGGAACCAGATGCAGGTGCATGAACCTAAGTTCTATGGGCTAAAGAACGGATCGGAACTGGATGAAAGGCCAACCAGCCAACTCATTATAGAAGGTATCGGTGCCAATTCTACTGCATTTCTGGAAGAAGAAAGCCCAACGGAGTTGAAGGGAGTGGGTAATCCTACTGAGGTTGCTTTGCTTTTATGGTTGCATTCCAAAGGATACGAGTATCTGACGTTGCGTGAAAATGCGACCGTTGTTGATCAGTTGACATTCTCGACGGAACGGAAATTCATGGCTACCATTGTCGACTCCCCTCTGATCGGTAAAAAGGTACTTTACGTAAAAGGCGCCCCTGAGATCGTATTGGCCAAATGTAAGGAGGTTGTTCTTGAAGACGGCGTAGCGGCGGTATCTGCATATCGCCCGAAAGTAGAAGAACAATTACTGGCCTACCAGGGTATGGCGATGCGTACGTTAGGTTTTGCATTTAAAATATTGGATGAAAAAGAGACATTCGATTGCGCTGAAGAAACAGGGTCCGATGACTTGTATTTCTTAGGTGTCGTAGCGATTTCCGACCCTGTACGACCGGATGTACCGGCTGCTGTGGCGAAATGCCGGTCGGCAGGCATCGATGTGAAGATTGTGACCGGCGATACACCGGGAACAGCAACAGAGATTGCTCGTCAGATTGGTCTCTGGACGCCTGAAGATACAGACCGGAACCGGATCGCCGGATCGGAATTTGGAGCGCTATCCGACGAAGAGGCTCTGGAACGGGTGATGGATATTAAAATCATGTCGCGCGCAAGGCCTACAGATAAGCAACGACTGGTACAGTTGCTTCAACAAAAAGGAGCTGTGGTAGCGGTGACAGGTGATGGAACGAATGATGCACCGGCCTTGAACTATGCCCAGGTCGGGCTTTCAATGGGTACGGGGACTTCGGTAGCGAAAGAGGCCAGTGATATCACCTTACTCGATGATTCATTCAACAGTATCAGTACGGCTGTGATGTGGGGGCGTTCCCTGTATAAGAATATCCAGCGGTTTATTGTGTTCCAACTGACAATTAACTTTGTAGCCCTGTTGACCGTATTGCTTGGATCAATGATAGGTGCAAAATTGCCACTCACCATAACCCAGATGCTGTGGGTCAACCTGATTATGGATACCTTTGCGGCTTTGGCTTTGGCATCTATCCCTCCCAGCGAAAACGTTATGAAAGATAAACCCCGCAAGCGTACTGATTTTATTATTACCAAACCAATGGCTTACCATATAGTTGGGGTAGGAATGGCATTCCTGATCACACTTATGGGATTGATGTACTACTATACAAATTCCGAAGGAGGAATGACTGAACGACGCCTGACCATTTTCTTTATGTTCTTTGTGATGCTGCAATTCTGGAACATGTTCAATGCCCGTGTTTTGGGTACGACAGATTCGGCATTTAAAGGATTAACTAAATCGTATGGCATGGAACTGGTTGTATTGGCTATCTTGGGTGGACAATTCCTGATTGTACAATTCGGCGGCGCCGTATTCCGTACAGAGCCCCTTGACCTGAAAACCTGGCTTATGATCATCGCCATTTCTTCGGTTGTTCTTTGGACAGGCGAGATTGTGCGTTTAGCAAAGCGTTTGATGAAGAGAAAAGAGGCATGAGAAAGCGAGAGATGAAAAAGCCAAGTATCGCCGCCATTGGTTTTTTTGATGGCGTGCATTTGGGGCATCGTTATTTGATTGAACAAGTTAAAGAAGAAGCCGCGGCAAAAGGGTTCTCTTCGGCGCTGGTTACTTTCCCCGTACATCCCCGTAAGGTGATGAACGCCGAATATAAGCCGGAACTCCTGACCTCACATGATGAAAAGATCGAATTACTCGAGGCGATAGGCATTGATCACTCCTTTATATTGGATTTTACCACCGAACTGTCGCGTCTTACAGCTTATGCCTTTATGCGTTCCGTCCTCAAAGAACGCTACCATATACACGGACTTGTCATCGGCTATGACCACCGGTTCGGACATGATCGCACGGAAGGGTTCGACGATTACTGCCTGTATGGCAAAGAGTTGGGCATCGAGGTCATACGTGCACGGGCGCGTGTGATGAATGACGTTACGATTAGTTCCTCAGTGATTCGCCGCTTACTGCACTCCGGCGATGTAGCCTTAGCCGCAACCTATTTGGGATACGAATACTTTCTGGAGGGAACAGTTATCGACGGTTATAAAATTGGGCGTACGATTGGCTTTCCTACGGCTAACCTGCGTCCGACCGACCCTGATAAGTTAATTCCCGCCGATGGCGTATATGCCGTTCGGGTCACTGTTCATGATACGGTTTATGCCGGTATGATGAATATAGGGCGCCGGCCTACCATGAATGATGGACGCAATCGCAGTATTGAAGTTCATCTCCTTCATTTTCATTCTGATATATACGATTGCCCGGTTCGTATATCTTTTGTTGAACGAATCCGCTCTGAAATGAAATTTACCGGTAAGGAGCAGTTGATCGAACAACTCTCCAAGGACGCTCTTGTAATAAACGAACTAATAAGTAGCAAGTAAAATGAAAACAGCTATTAAACTTGTATTGGTCTATTTTGGAGTTCAGATTTTTTCCGCTTTCGCGGTAATAATTCCAACGGCTATTTATAATGCCGCCCAGGGTAATGCCATTGATGTTGTAAGCGATTCGACTATCGCCCTCGCACTGTTTCTGGGCTTTATCCTGATGGGAGCCTATCTATGGAGAAATGGATATATCAGTACAGATAAAAGAACCTGGTCGCCGGTCTCGCCGGCTTACCTGGCGTTTACCACGCTTGCTTGTCTTACTTCCATTCTCATTATTGAGTACTTGCAAACTCTGATGCCAGGGTTGCCTGACCTGATGAAGAACACTTTTAATACGTTGCAGTCCGGTTGGTTGGGTATCCTCTCTATAGCCGTGTTTGGCCCTGTCCTCGAAGAATTGATGTTCCGTGGAGCCATAACGGATGTTCTGTTAAAGAAATATAGTCCAATAAAGGCCATTGTCCTGTCTGCTCTTGTTTTTGGAATATTCCATATTAATCCGGCGCAAGTGATAACAGCCACACTTATCGGCCTGCTTCTGGGATGGATCTACTATAAGACCGAAAGCCTTATCCCTTGTATCCTGATCCATATTCTCAACAACAGCCTTTCCGTTTATATCAGTTTGAGATATCCTCAGGCGGAATATATACGGGATATGTTTACCGGAAACACCTATTTTGTTGTTTTAATCGTAGCGGTCATTCTTTTTACCGGCTCAATCTTGTGGATGAAACGAATTTCAACGTTAAGAACACACGGTTCAACAGAAGAACACAGAGTGTTTTAGGTGTGTTTTAGAAGCGAAGTTAAATCCGCGTCTCACGGCATAGCCTTCAGCCCTTCCCAAACGACATTCCATTTGCCATCTTTAGGGAAGCCCGGATCCTTAACTTCATTGCCATTCCAGCCGGCGCACATCATAGCGGCAGCAGTCAGTAAGCCGCCATTACCCGGAAGATATATACGTAGACGGGAATCCTGATAATTATGGCCATTGTTCAGATAAGTATTCGTACGCTTATCCATCAGCAACGCACCGACAGCCTTTTCCGGATCACCCAAACGGGCGGCGCTCATCGCCGTCATCGGATAGTCCCATCCCCAGGTCTCGTCCCAGTTCCAATTGTCCCATATCCAATTCAATGTATTTCTCATATAATCGGCACGGACGAGCTTACATGCAGGGAGCATACCTAAAGCGCCCAAAACCGCAGGATGGTCGGAGGTGAAACGGATATCTTTGTAGGTATCGACCGCATCTTCCGAAGCCAGATACAACCCATCTGCGTGAGCCAGTGGAGAAAGCTTATCGATCAGTTTATCCCACTCGGGCTTACGTTTTTCACCGGCGCGTTCTCTCCATTTCTGGGCTACAGACAAGGCATAATGCCAATACGATAGTTCGAACGGAGGGTTTATGGTTTCGGAAGCTCTCAAGGTTTCTTGGGCGGGAATGATACCTTTTAATATATAGCGGCCTTCCGACTCATCATAAGTAGCGAAGGAAGCCATGAATCCGGCAGTTTCGTTCACCAGGAATTTATATTTCCGTATCACCTCGTCAGAGGGATTGTTCCGATAGATCAACTCGGCCATATAGATGAAGTGAGGTTGTTGCCAGATCAGGAATGAACCTACTGCTGAAGGCGCCTCAGCGCCTGACGGATCGGTCATCTTCATCCAGCGTGCGCCTTTGAAGCCCTGACGCCCGGCAATGGATCTGGCTTTCAGATAAACCCGGGCATACCAGTCCATACTGCGTTCAAGTAAGTCCGTACGGTTCCACAACGCGTGATGAACGGCATGCCACCAATGCATTTCCAGATGGAACTTACCAAACCAACTGTTATAAGTCAGTCCGGTTTCCTGTGGAGGATACATGCCCGCGCACTGTATGGCCATCAGGTATTGGGAAAGGAGGATACGGCGTTCCAATTCGCCGGCACGCTCATCGGTACATTTAGAAAAGTCAATAGCGCCACCTCTTTGCCAGAAAGCCTGCCAATACATGGAAGAAGCCTTAAAGGTTCTCTCCTTTATATATATGTCTTCGGCAGGATGTTTATCGGTGAACTCACAGGTAAACTCAAAGTCGTCACTTTCGGGAGAAAGAATGAAATAATGAGAAGTCTTTTCTGTTAAGGAAGCCTTACCCCCATAGCTAACCGTTACGTAATAAACGGTTTCATCCAGCGTTCTTTTTAAGATCAACATAGACTCATTCTGAGAAATAATCTCTGTCTTATGCTTTTGTGGGGAATCCCACTCTGTGGCATCGTCCGTATGATTCCCCGTAGGATAGGGGAACCGCAGGTTAACTTTCAATCTTCCTTTTCCAATCAGCGGAGAATGTATCGAAGCCGCCAGGCGGTCTTTATCGGGATGAACGGCCGTCTTTATATAAGTCGAATCCATACCGATCGCAAAACGGCTGTCAATCCGGCCCTCCCAAAGATGCAATTCTTGTTGGATACCCGTTATCCGGTCGGCTTTCAAAAGCTCGCCGCTCTCGTTGGTCAACTCAAGGCCGATATATCCCAGGTGAAGACGATGAGGGTTAGCACGGAAGAAGTTGGCTGCATCCTGTTGCCGGCCGGGTTCATTGAACTGAACGGCGTATGGTTCATTCCAACCTCTAAAGTTATAATCTTTTAGTGTTTCTTCCGGCTTATATTTCAGAGTGTTAGGGAAGCTGTGCCATCCCCATTGGGATTGTGTACCCAGAGGAACAGCGGCAGAATAAAGTTCGGGAAAGGTTTGCAGGCCGGTAGCATCGACAGTAACAGCAAAGTTCCCGTTACCTGTAGATAGAGAGGATAACACATCGAACGCACTCACTTTCGGGTTGTTCCTGCTAACCAAAGCGAAACGGTCAATCTTTTCCGGTTGGTCATTACTGCATGCGAATAATAACGCGGTGAGAGCAACAAAAGATAAATCCTTAAAGGTTTTCATAATATCCTACAATTTAGAACAAATGGACTATTTCGGCAATAACCACAAACAAAGATAAATATAAAGTACGAAACAGGAACGCTTTTCGATTTTTGCGTTGGTGTTTTCACCCAAATGCCCAACGCAAAAATTAAAATGCCCAACGCAGAAATCAAAATGCCCAACGCAGAAATCAAAACGCCCAACGCAAAAATAGAAGAGCCCAACGCGAAAGTTGAAAAGCTCGTTTGTAGTTAATCATTCGTAAATGAGCGCTATAAATATAGTTACTTATTTGCTTTTATGCCAATTCTTATTGAAGTTTCTCATATCGGACTCACGTTAATTTATAAATATTTAGTAGTATCATATAGGACACATTCATACAGAATGTTTATCTTTGTATAAGCGCTTTAGGTGGTGGGGGGACAAACATAACTATAATACAACTATGAGAACAATGAACGTTGGAAAATGGTTCATGACATTGATGATGGCATGTACTACAATTGCATGTGGAAATTATGACCCGACAGATCCCAATAACAGTGTACCCGATCCGAAAGGTACAATATCGTTGAGGATGAGAAACGGGATGGATAATGCCACTGAGCTTCATGTAGGAAATATCTATATTTATATTGATAATGCGGATAATTTTGCGAGTTCTTCTATTGAATACGAATGTGAGTTTGTTGATATGGGGATTATGAAAGGCTTAGGAAATGTAATAAGAATTCCCGATTCAGGCTGGGCGCCGAAGATCGCTGTATATTCCGGTCATGGATATGTTGTCCGTTCGTTGGACAAACAGAGTTATTTGCGAATATATGTGGTAAACTATAGCCCGTATCTATTATATAAAGAATTCGATGTGAAGTATCAGTATCCGTTTAATCCGCTATCCGTATGGTAGAAGCATCCTTGCATCTTCCAATAAGACTTCTTACCTTTGCACCATAATTAACCAACTATAAAATAAACGAGTAATTATGGCTACACCCCTGTTCAAGTATCAACCTATGTTCGAAAAAGGGAAAGATACGACCGAGTATTATCTGCTTACGAAAGACTATGTGTCGGTAAGCGAGTTTGAAGGAAAACCCGTCCTGAAGATTGAGAAGGAAGGTTTGACGGTTATGGCCCGCGCCGCTTTCCGCGATGTATCGTTCCTGTTGCGTCGCTCGCACAACGAGCAGGTTGCCGGGATACTGAGCGACCCCGAAGCGAGTGATAACGACAAATACGTGGCGCTCACGTTCCTGCGCAATGCCGAAGTGGCTGCCAAAGGTAAGCTCCCGTTCTGTCAAGACACGGGTACAGCAATCATTCACGGTGAAAAAGGACAGCGGGTGTGGACGGGTTATTGCGATGAAGAAGCCCTGTCGCTCGGCGTTTATGAAACATATACCGAAGAGAACCTGCGTTATTCTCAAAACGCTCCGCTCAACATGTACGATGAAGTGAATACGAAGTGCAACCTTCCGGCGCAGATCGATATCGAAGCTACGGAAGGCATGGACTACGAGTTTCTTTGCGTAACGAAGGGCGGCGGTTCGGCCAACAAGACGTATCTTTATCAGGAAACGAAGGCCATCCTGAACCCCGGAACGCTTGTTCCCTTCCTGGTGGAGAAGATGAAAACCCTGGGTACGGCAGCCTGCCCGCCCTATCACATCGCGTTCGTTATCGGCGGTACGTCTGCCGAAAAGAACCTGCTGACCGTTAAACTGGCTTCCACCCACTTCTACGATAATCTGCCTACTACGGGCAACGAGCGCGGACGTGCTTTCCGCGACATCGAGCTTGAAAAACAGGTACTGCTTGAGGCGCAGAAAATGGGTCTCGGCGCACAGTTCGGCGGCAAGTACTTCGCTCACGACGTGCGCATCATCCGCCTACCGCGTCACGGCGCTTCCTGTCCCGTGGGCCTGGGTGTTTCCTGTTCGGCCGACCGCAACATCAAATGCAAGATCAATCAGGACGGTATCTGGATTGAGAAGCTCGACAGCCATCCGGGCGAACTTATCCCGGCTGAACTCCGTAACGCAGGCGAGGGTAATGTCGTGAAGATCGACCTGAACCAGCCGATGGCCGGCATCTTGAAAGCATTGACCCGATATCCGGTCGCCACTCGTCTGTCTTTGAGCGGTACGATCGTCGTTGGCCGCGACATTGCCCATGCCAAACTGAAAGAACGTATTGACCGTGGCGAGGGGCTGCCACAATATATGAAAGATCACCCGATTTACTACGCCGGTCCGGCTAAAACGCCTGAAGGTATGCCGTCCGGTTCTTTCGGCCCGACCACTGCCGGACGTATGGACTCTTACGTGGACTTGTTCCAGGATCATGGCGGTAGTATGGTCATGATCGCGAAAGGCAACCGTAGCCGGCAAGTGACAGATGCGTGCAGGAAGCATGGCGGTTTTTATCTGGGTAGCATTGGCGGACCGGCTGCCATTCTGGCGCAGGATAACATCCGTAAGGTGGAATGTCTGGAATATCCTGAACTGGGGATGGAAGCGATCTGGAAGATAGAGGTGGTGGATTTCCCCGCGTTTATTCTTGTAGACGATAAGGGCAATGACTTCTTCAAGCAAATACTACAAACCCCTTGAACCCACCCAACGGCCATGCGAAGGATGGATCAAGGAGTACGATACGGATGAATAAGGACTTAGAATAACTTATCGGGATATTCTCCTGAGCCGATCAACGCTTGTATTTTATCGACAACACCCTGGCGATCTGCCGCGTAAGTCACGCCAAACCATTTGGAAGTTGTGTCCAGCACCTTAACACGCGCAATGCCCGAGTTAATCAGATGATTCACTGCCAACGGAATAAAGAACTCGCTCTTGGGGTTGTCGATGTTTTCTTTCAGGAAGTCTACAAATATATCTTCCGAGTATTGGAAGTAGTCGGGAGTGAATCCCCACATATTCATTGATACAGGCGTATGATCGGCTATGGTTACCACTTCTCCGTTTTCATCTTTGAATGAAACATTTCCGTCGATACGTTCAATAGAGGTACGTTCTACTACTGTAGTCAGATAGCCATCGACATCCGTAGCGCATACGCCGCGAGCCACAGAACCACTTTCGCTTAACGTATTGCCTACACGGTATCCCACCATACAGTAATCGTTCTTCTTACCGTTCATCCCTATCAGTTGCTTACCCAGTACGGCAAAGCTGTCACGGCCGTAGAAATCGTCGGCATTGATCACCGCAAACGGTTCGTTGATCACCTCCTTACCCATCAGTACGGCGTGATTCGTTCCCCAAGGTTTCACACGGCCGGCAGGTACAGTGAATCCGGCCGGCAGGTTATCGATGCCCTGAAATACCACTTCCACCGGAATATAGTTTTCATATTTGCTTATGATCTTTTCACGAAAGTCATCCTCAAAATCCTTGCGAATAACAAAGACAATTTTACCAAACCCTCCACGGATAGCGTCAAAAATGGAATAGTCCATAATAGTCTCGCCATTTGGGCCAAGCCCGTCCAGTTGTTTCAATCCCCCATAACGGCTGCCCATACCGGCAGCAAGTACAAATAAAGTTGGCTTCATAATTTTATATTCTATTTAAAGATTAGTAACGAATTTAGTTGTTTATAATTGCAAAGTATAAAATTCCATGAATGAAAGAGGATAATTTTAGCCCATTACAGATATGAAAATCGACTTCTAAATCTCAAGTACAGCATAATACCGGCGCCGGTCAGCCCGAACGGGAAAGCCATCCAGACCCCCAGAACGCCCCAATCAAGAAGAAATCCAAAAATATATCCCGCAGGAAGAGAGATGATGAAATAGGCAATAAAGGCAATGATGATCATCGGTTTAACATCCGATATTCCACGTAACGCATTGGCAAAAGTGACTTGCAGGCCATCGCCGAACTGATACAACAGAAAAGGATATATGAGCGTACCGACCACCGCACCGACCTCCTCGCTCTCTGTAAACCAACCGCCTAAATAATGCCTTGTCGAGAATAGCAGGATGCAGAAGAAAACAGCCATCATCATCATCATATGGAAACCCGCATAAGCCGATCGACGTACATTGACCCAATCGCTCTGCCCGCAAAAATTGCTGACACGGACAGCAATAGCGGCGCCCATACCGTAATATACAAGAAAAGCAACCGTAGAGATGGTTATCATGATCTGATGGGAAGCCAGGGCAATGGTACCCAACCAACCGATCATTACCGCGCTCAGGCTGAAAGAAGCACATTCCATTCCCATTTGTAATCCAATGGGCCATCCCAAATGATTTAACTCCTTAAACCTTCTTCTTGAGAAACGCAAACATTCGAATCCCATCCGGTAAGGTATAAAACGACGGCTACGGAAAAAGATCAGCGCAAACACGATCACCATCAGAATACGGGAGAAAAGCGTACTGACCCCCGCGCCAAGCAGCCCCAATTCAGGAAAGCCGAAATTCCCATAGATCAGAAGATAATTCCCTGTAATATTGAGTAAATTCCCGCTCAATAGAATCCACATGGCGCTCTTCGTATCTGTTATTCCATCGGTAAATTGTTTAAAACCATTGAACAGCATAACAAATATCAAAGAAGCGGTCAACACTAAAAAGTAAGGTTTGATCATGGGTATGAGCTCTTCGGGTTGACCCAAACGCTCTACGTTCCAATAGACGGCAAGCAGGACAAAAGTAACCAATATGCCGACCAGAAGGTTAGCCCATAAGCTACATTTCAACGCCTGTCCGGCTTCCTCAAAATACTTTTTCCCAAAGAGCGCGCCGACAACGGGCGTTAATCCATAAGAGAAACCGGTACAAAAAATGATGACCAGGTTGACTACATTGTTCACAAAAGAAGCCGCTCCAAGACTTTCGGTGCTGTAATGGCCTACCATCAACGTATCCGCAAATCCAAGAATAATTACACCCAATTGCCCGATGATAATGGGAAGACCCAAACAGATCAACGCTTTGTAATGCTTCTTATATTTCTCAAGCATATTACAGAACAATCACTTTCTTGATCTTCACGTCTTCTTCGGGACGGTCGCTGCGGTCAGTAGCCACTTTCTGAATAGCGTCTACTACATCCAAGCCTTCAATAACCTCGCCGAACACGGTATAATTGTTATCTAAATGCGGCGTTCCGCCTACAGTCGTATATGCCAGGACTTGCTCGGGAGTAAACCGGAAGTCCGGTTGTTTGGCAGCTTCAGTTTCAGCCTCGGCAAGCAATTTTTCCTGCAAATTATGCAAGCCCTCTTCATCCTTTTCCTTACGCATCATATAGATCTCTTTCGTATACTTTTGAGCCAATACGTCGAAGATGTCATTGAGCTTGTTCTGAATTTTATTTTGTTCAAAAGACAATAGCGTAGAGTCATTAAACACCTGACCGGTCACGATATAGAACTGACAACCGGAAGACGCTTTCTGCGGGTTTACCTGGTCTCCCTGACGCGCGGCGGACAAAGCGCCTTTTTTATGGAAATAATCCGGATATACGAACTCGGCAGGTAGGGTGTAACCTACGTCGCCCGAACCTAACATCTTACCTTTAGGCGCATTCCTGGATTCCGGATCACCGGCCTGGATCATAAAATCCTTTATCACACGATGGAACAACGTTCCTTCATACGTTCCATTCTTGGCTAATTTTATAAAATTATCCCTGTGCAGAGGGGTTTCGTTATACAATTTCACTGTGATGTCGCCCATCGTTGTTTCAATCTTCAATAATGTCTCTTTCTGATTTTCCATTGTGATCACTTCTTTCTTTTTTCCTGATTGACATGCAGTAGCCACGACAACCAGCATTGTTAATAGTATGAATATATTCTTTTTCATATTTGAGTAGATTGATTTATTATAGTCACTATATTGTCCCGGCTCACGGATCATATCGCTTCCCGGTTCTCCGTATAATTCGCTATACATATCTTTTCTTTTATTCTGCAAATCTACAAAAAATAGCGATTTATAAGCGCGTCTAATGAAAATAACCGGGGCGAACGTACGAAATTAGTAGCTTTAACGGAGTGGAGAAAGGTGTAAAAAAGCGGGAGACCTTCCCGCTTGGCATCGGGAAGGTCTCCTGCTTGGCATCGGGAAGGTCTCCTGCTTGGCATCGGGAAGGTCTCCCGCTTGGCATCGGGAAGGTCTCCCGCTTAATCCGTTACGTATTCGGTTCGGTGTAGACATCGCCGCTGTTCGGCGGTAACGGCCGTGTAACGGAACGTTCCCAAGCCTTCCGGTTTAATGGAATGGCCCCGGCCATGAGATCTGACAAAATATCAATCCGCAAAAAGCCCGTGAAAGCAGGAATACCGGGTGGCTATACCGGTATTTTGCGTCTTTGCAAATTCTTTTGATATTTCATCGCTTAACATAGAATATTTCTGTAATTTCGTTGATCGTCAGCACGAGAGTAACAGTATAACTACTTTTTCTCTTATGCTAATATTTATCGAAATTTCTTATATCGGACTCACGTTAATATAATGAACAGAATAACCTCTCTTTTCGGAATCCAATACCCTATTATACAGGGTGGTATG
>JAIRKY010000067.1 GCA_031259755.1 Mediterranea sp. (in: CFB group bacteria)
TCGTCGGAGGTTACGCCCCGGATAACATAGCCCGGATTATTCGGACTTTGCAGTTGCATTTGCATCCCGGGAATGTATTCCGAGAGTTCGTCAAACTGGCGTATATCCAGTTTGATCAAGTCCGTCCCTGAGAGTGCATTTACGGCGACAGGGACTTCCAAACGGCTTTGGTTGTGCTTTTGAACGCTGACCACCACTTCTTGTAGCATTACTTCCTTTTCTTTTTGCGGAAGAAGGGTCGAATCCGGCGCCGACAATGGTTGAGCAAGCGCCGGGAGAGCTATCGCTACTCCAATAAATACGAAAATACGTCGTTTCATAAATTCATGTTTAATTATTGTTTCGCAAAGTTCTGTTTTCAATATTACAAGAGCGTGATAAGATCAAGAATAAAATAAAACAAATAGTTTACAGATTGATTACGGGCAGGTAGACTTGTCGAAGTTAGGCGAACTTCTAAAAAAACAGATGCATCAGATTTAGTTAAGACACAAGTACATTTGGAAAATAAACCTCATTTCCTTTATGTTTTTCTGACTTATTGCATAAATTTGGAGGTCAATGAAGATGAGAATATACGGATATTGTTATTTGCTGTCATTAGGCAAGATCGAATCAAGTTCATCTTTCAGCAGGCGGTAGATTTCCTGCCAAGGCTGTCTGTAAAGGCCGGCGCTTTCGTCGGCAAGGCGGGTAAAGGTGGCGGAACTGTAAAACAGATCTGCGGCTTCCAGTTCGTCTGTCTCCCTGTCGAGCATCAATGCTTCGATCAGTGGCTCCCCGATTTCGCTTATATAGCTTTCAATGCCTGTTTCTTCTATGTTTTTAAGCATCAACAGGGATCTTTGGGTACAAAAACATATCTGGTGCGACGGTTCCTTGTGTGACAGTTCTTCAAGGAATTGCTCGCGGGGAATTTTCCCGTTTAAGAAATCCGTCAGGCGGCGCTGTATCTTATCGTCTGCCACCGGCCCTTCCACTATGTCGAAATCGTGGGCTGGTGAAATGTTTTCAGGATTCCTGTTCAGGACAATGAGATCGAGCCATTCATCCGTATAGCCGTCAAACCGCAGGACGCGGTAGTTCCATTCCGTATATGCGCTCTCAAAGAATGTAAATTCCGTGACTACGCCTTCGGCATGATGGCGGGCTCCTATCTTTTGCGCCCACTCTTCAGCCTGTTTCCTGATTTTAGTCACGTAGAAACCCTTGCCAAAATCGCGGTATCTCTCACCCTTCGACAAGTCTATCTTGTCGATTTTCATATAGCTACCGTGATATACCTTCATCGCAGATATCCTCCATTCTCCTTGCAGACATCGTATATGTCGAGTAATGTATAATACTCATTGTCGGTATGCAAGGCCCACCAATGCTTATACAGAAATTCCAGCCCGCCATACTGTTTCAGATAGCGGTAGGCTTCTTGCGTGTTTATTCTGAACTCCGCCGCAAATCTGGGGATGATGAATGTGATGAAGCTCACCTTGTCGCCCGTTTCCTTATCCAGCTTCCTTTTTTCCATACTCTTACTCGTTTGATCGGTTATCTGACGCAAATGTAACTGTTTCCCCTCGCATAAACAACTCTGGTATATTATAAAATATTATTGCCCTCAAATTGCGGATATGCGGATAAGCGATAAATGAATCACACATAATACTATAAAATAAACCTCATTTATCTTATGTTTTTCTGACTTATTGCATAAATTTGCCGGTCAATGGCAGTGAATATACGGATATAAGCGTCTTTAATCGTAAACAGTCAATCATTAAAAAGTAAAATAACAATCATGCATACCAGAGAAGAAAAGATGGAAGCCTTCGGGCGGTTTCTCGATATATTCGACGAGTTACGCGAGAAATGCCCCTGGGATCGGAAGCAGACGAACGAAAGCCTGCGCTCCAACACGATAGAAGAAACATACGAGTTATGCGACGCACTGATCAAAGATGACCAGAAAGAGATTTGCAAAGAGTTGGGCGACGTACTGTTGCACGTGGCTTTCTATGCGAAGATCGCCTCAGAAAAGGATGAGTTCGACATGAAAGATATATGCGACCGGCTATGCGATAAACTCATATTCCGCCATCCGCATGTGTTTGGCGATGTGGAAGCCACTACCGCCGGACAAGTGTCGGAGAACTGGGAGCAACTCAAACTGAAAGAAAAAGGCGGGAACAAGACCGTACTCAGCGGCGTACCGTCCGCCTTGCCTTCGCTCATCAAGGCCTACCGCATACAGGACAAAGCGCGCAATGTGGGCTTCGACTGGGAACAGAAAGAAGATGTCTGGGAAAAGGTGAAAGAAGAATTTAACGAACTGCAAACCGAAATAGCCGGTATGGACAAGGATAAGGCGGAAGCTGAATTCGGCGACCTGTTCTTTAGCCTCGTCAATGCCGCCCGCCTTTACAAGATCGACCCCGACAACGCGCTGGAACGGACAAACCAAAAGTTTATCCGCCGGTTCAATTACCTGGAAGATCACACCCTTAAAGAAGGGAAAAACCTGAAAGACCTCTCGTTGGAGGAGATGGACAAATACTGGAACGAAGCGAAAGCAAAGGGATTATGAACGGGTCACTTTTTCTCCTTCTGTGGTTCTCCTTTGCGCGGCGGTTGCGCGGTTTTCAAGATCTCTCTATGGAATCTCGCTTCCGCTCTTTGTATCTGAAATATCTTCTTGGGCGATAACGTCTTTTTGAATTTCGCGTAATACGTTCTGTCTAAGTTATCCGTTTCAATACGCAGGTCATATACCTGTAAGATAATCTCTTCATATTGCGCATCCGTCATTTTATCGTCCTTGCCTTTGCGCATCAGTTCCCAGGCTTTATCGTTTATTTCCTTCTTTTTATCCTGGAGTTCAAAGTATAGCGGGAAGAATTTATCCGCTTCCTTAGCTGTCAGTCCGGCCTTTTCGGTGATGAACGCCTTCTGTCTGGCTTTAAACTCATCCGGAGACAAGTGTTGGTTATAGCCGTCATGGGCGAACGACAGGGTCGTCCCGCCTGTCAGTATACACAGTAAAATAATAAGTGTTCTTTTCATCTTCATCTTCATTGGGTCAAGTCTGTTTAATTTGATCAATCTACACTGGCGTCAGTGAGATACATATACAACGCGTAGTCGTCCAGCATCGATTGGTTCACGGCATAGTCAATATACCCATCGTAAACCACTTCCGAATCCGCTGTTGCAGCCACATCCGTCCCCGCGACCTGTTTGTCCTCGAACGGATCAGGATTGCGCGACGCTACCTTGATGATCAGAGCGGCTCCCACGAACATTGCGGCCATATACGCCCAAGGCTTCACACGGTCCCACATCGTTACTTCTTTCATGACGAACCGTGGAGCTTCCTGTTCGGGTAGTTTATTCATTACTTCCGAAGTAAGCTGTTCGAAGTATCCGTCGGGCGCCGTAAAGGGATTACCCGTCCCTACTTTCTTCAACAATTTATCTTCTTCTTTCATAGGTTTATCTCCTTTTCTGTATTGTTAGACTTCATTCCGTTCAAAAGGTTTAATCTGTTTCTTCAAGGTACTTCTCTATTTTTTTCACCGCATGGTGGTAAGAAGCTTTCAACGCACCGACGGACGTACCTAATATCTCTGATATTTTCTCGTATTTCATCTCCTGGTAATATTTCAGGTTAAATACCATACGTTGCTTTTCGGGCAAAGACAACAAGGCTTTCTGTAGCAGTAACTGGGCGCGGTCGCCCGAAAAGTACGGGTCGCTCTCCAACTTCTGAATGACGATCGCCTCCGGATCGTCAATGGGCAAGGTATTCGTAGCGCGTTGCTTATTCAGGAAAGTCAGGCATTCGTTCAGCGCAATACGGTAAAGCCACGTGGACAGCTTCGCGTCGGCGCGGAAATAATCAATATTGACCCATGCTTTGATAAACGTGTTTTGCAGGAGGTCGTTGGCGTCATCATGCGAGAGCGTCATACGGCGGATCTGCCAATACAATTGCTCGCTATATTCACGGACGATCATCTCGAACCCCGCTTTCCGTGTTTTTTCGTCCTGGAGCAAAGCCAACACTTCCCTCTCTTTATAACTATAAGAAGACTTCCGATTTTCGTTCGAATTCTGCATATTGTCTATTCATCAACTTTACTCAACCGTGCAAATATATAACATTTAGACCATTTTATGTCGTGAAGGTTTACTCTGAATCGATCAGACCTGAACGCAAAGCGTTTCTTTCGCCAGGATCGTATGGGGAAAAACAGCCGAAGCCTCGTTTAGAAGAACAGCCTCATCCTCATAGCGGGCGGAGAAATGGCCGATCATCAATTTCTTTACTCCGGCGGCCTGTGCGATCTTTGCCGCCTGCTCCGCCGTAGAATGGAACGTTTCTTTTGCCCGGGAAGAATCCTCCTGCGAAAAAGTAGCTTCATGGAACAATAGATCGACCCCTTTGATCTGATCGGTCACACCTTCCAGATAGATCGTATCCGAGCAGTAAGCGTATCGACGGGTCGGATCCGCGCGCCGGGTCAGCCTGGCGTTCGGTATGACCTCCCCTTCGGGGGTCATATAGTCGGCGCCATTCTTTATCCTGTTCAGCTCGTAGGCCGGAACCCGATAAAAGTCGGTCATTTCACGAATGATATGATTCGGGCGTTGTTTCTCTGAAAAAAGAAATCCGCAACAAGGCAAACGGTGTTTCAACGGGATGGTGGTTACCGTTAACGAGCGGTCTGTGTAGATCACCTCAGGCTCATCGGCCTCAAATTCACGAAAGAAAACCTTATAGGGCAAATGATTACAAAAGAAGTTCAACATGGGCGCGAACAACTCCCCGATACCTGCCGGGGCGTGAATATGCAGATCGGCCGTCCGTCCCAACAGGCCGAAAGTCGAAACCAGTCCCAACAGGCCAAAGCAATGGTCGCCGTGTAAATGGGATATGAATATGTGGTTCAACCGGGAGAACTTCAGCCGGGATCTTCTTAGCTGTATCTGCGCTCCCTCGCCACAGTCGATCATAAAAAGCTTATCACGCACGTTCAACACCTGTGAGGCCGGAAAATGCCGGGTAGTAGGTAAAGCCGAACCGCAACCCAGTATATGTAGCTCAAATCTCTCCATTATTTAACCGCCGCCATCACGCCGTCTATCTGCGCCAGGGCATACATCCTTCCGTGAAACGAATAACCTGGATTATAGCCTTTGTCCGCATCGTCCAGCATCAACCGTCCATGGTCTACACGCATGGGCAACAGTGGGTCTTCTTTTTCAAATATCCGCACAAGTTCGATTAAACGCCCCCGGCCTTCCAGGTGAGGCGCCTCGATGAAATCTCCGTTGGGAAGGATATCGGCGCTCCGCAAGTGGACAAAGCGCGTTCGTCCTGCAAACCTTCGCGCCATGGCAGGCACATCGTTCTGCGCTCCCGAACTTAACGAACCGGCGCAGAAGGTTAATCCGTTGTGCGGGTTATCAACGGCGTCCAGTATCCATTGGATATCTTCCGTATCAGTGACGATACGGGGCAATCCGAGCATCTGGCGGGGAGGGTCGTCGGGATGAATGCACATATTGATCCCGTATTCCTCGCAGACCGGCATGATGCGGGTCAGGAAATAGCGTAAATGCTCGCGCAGCCGGTCTTTGCCTGTTCCGTCGTACAAACTCAGTAAGCGATTAAAGATAGCCACCGGATTCCGGTCGCCTTCTTTGATATTGCCATTGATGAAGCCCTGCGTTTTCACGATGACCGTATCGATCAACCGCTCTTTTTCGGCTTCTGTGATCGATCTGTCCAGTTCGCCGAGCCTGTCGAGTTCGGCTTTGGAATAATCCTTTCCGGCATTCTTCCGTTTAAGGATGAACACATCGAAGTAGGCGAACTTCTCTTTATCGAAGAACAGTGTCGTCGAACCATCCGCCAGTTTATAGTTGAGGTCTGTCCGGATCCAGTCGATGACCGGCATGAAATTGTAGCATACCGTTTTGACGCCCGCTTTCCCCAGGTTCCCGAGGCTGACGATATAGTTATCGATCAGCCGGTCTCTCTCGTCGCCCCCGTATTTGATCGCTTCGCTCACCGGAAGGCTTTCGACTACCGACCAGCGCAATCCGGCATCTTCAATGTACGTTTTCAGGTCGTGGATCGCTTCCGAGGTCCATACTTCGCCATTGGGAACATCATGCAGGGCGGTAACGATACCTTCCACACCTATCTGGCGTAGCATTTGCAGGGTGATCCTGTCCTTTTTTCCAAACCACCTCCAGGTCTTTTCCATACCTAAACTCCGCTAAACGCGCTAAAGCCGCCGTCAACGGGCAATACGACGCCGGTTATAAAACTTGCCGCATCGCTGCAAAGGAACTGTACGGCCCCATTCAGCTCCGATATATCTCCAAAGCGCCCCATAGGCGTTTTCGCCAATACTTTTTTGCTTCTGTCCGTAAGCGACCCGTCGGGATTGATCAATACCGCGCGGTTCTGGTCGCCGATGAAGAAGCCGGGAGCGATGGCGTTCACGCGTACGCCGTCGCCATACTTCAACGCCATTTCCGTAGCCAGCCATTGCGTAAAGTTGCTGACGGCGGTTTTCGCCGCCGAATATCCCGGTACACGGGTAATGGCGGAATAAGCCGTCATGGAAGATACGTTGACGATGGAGCCGCTCTTCTGTTCCGCCATGATCCTTCCGAATACCATAGACGGGTATACGGTGCCGTTCATATTCAGGTTCGTTACTTTTTCCCACTCGGCTACCGGCATGTCGAAGAACGGTTGGTCGGGCGCCAACGTTCCTCCGGGCGTATTCCCACCCGCGATATTCAGCAATATATCTATGCGTCCCCACTTCGCCTGTATCTCTTTCGCTACATGCTCAAGGCTTTGGGTATCGAGCACGTTCCCAACGACCCCCATGGCTTCTCCGCCAAGGGCGGTTAGTTCTTCCACTCTTCTGTCCAGGTTCTCCTGACGAATGTCGATCGCCACGACCTTAGCGCCGGCTTCTATAAAACTCTTTGCGATACTGCCTCCCAG
>JAIRKY010000097.1 GCA_031259755.1 Mediterranea sp. (in: CFB group bacteria)
AATAATCTCAATTCGCATCACTTAATATGTTAGATAATAAATATGATGCATTTAGATTTTGCGCCACTCCATTTTCTATTTTATATGAATAGGTAATTTCTTCTGATAGTTCTATTTCAAAGCAATAATTCAGGTATGTTGAACTGTCTTTTTCTTCCAATTTTGCCAATTCTAAATCATGTGTGGCGATTATGGCTGAGATGTTATATTTAGATATTTCATTCAAAAACATAATTGAACCCTTCAGTTTGTCTTTGGAGTTTGTTCCTTTTAAGATTTCATCTAAGATAATGAATGTAAAACGATGAGATTTTACATACTCAATTAGTTGCTTAAGTCGTATAAGCTCTGCATTAAAATATGATACATCTTTTGACAGGTCATCTGTTGTGCGCATACTTGAGAACAATGATACGATGGAGAAACTAAAAGTTTCTGCACATACCGGAATACCATTGGAAGCCATTATATAAGTCATTCCTATTGTCCGTAAGAAGGTGCTTTTCCCAGCCATATTAGCTCCTGTTACTATTGCAATATTTGACCTCTTTAGTATGAAGTCATTTGGTACTGCTTTTTTGTGAGATAAGAATGGGTGATAGACATTTTTTGCCTGAATTATATTTTCGGAATCTTCCGACATTATTGTTGCCAGTGTATTGGCTGGATTATTAAATGCATAGTTAGAAAGACTAACTAATGCATCTATTTCAGAAATACAATTTATCCAGTTGTTCACATGTGGAAGATATTTTTCTCCCCATTTAACAAATAATTTTATTAATATTACATCATATAGGATAGTACCATTCAGAACTATATACATAATAGCACTGGCTCTCTGGTCAAATAAATTGAGAATTCTCGAAAGTTGCTTGAATGAGTCTAAACTACTTGTACCCGATTCAAATAATTCCTTTTTTAATCCGGACAATACTTTTGATTTGAGTTCAACTTTATGTATATCTTTTAATATAGCCAGATATCCCAAATACTCTTTATGGAGTTTATCCGTTTGGATACTGGTTTTTGCCGATATTTTAGATACAAAAATTGTAATAAGTATTTGAATAGAGAACATACCTAAAAAGAAATAGAACGGCAAAATACCCATTATACCTAAAACTAATGAGGATAAGCTTAATGCAATAGATATGTATGGAAGAATGGAGTTGATAAGAATATTCTTATATTTATTGGGGGAAATGTAGCCGGATAATAGTTCCAGGTTACTTTCTATTTTATTATTCGCTATAAATTTTATTCTCCAATCAGGTAATTTATTCAATTCAACTATCGCCTCCTGATTAGAGTTGATTTTATCTGTATCTGTGCTCAAATTGGTTAGTTTCTCAGCTAACCGATCACTTCCTTTTTGAGTAATAGTTCTGTTAATTCTATTAAAAAAGGAATTTGGGCCGAAAATATCCAAATCGTAAGAGAATTCATGCTGGGGGTTTATGTATTTATCTCCTGAGTCGAATTCTGTAAACACTCCATTCAAATAATTAATTTCATTTTTACATACTGTCTGCATACTCTTTAGCGTATCGATGATGTTTTTGCATTTATCATCTAATACATAAGACACTATATAAAAAACGAGAAAAATAAGTATAAATGATATATTTAATGCATTTAGCTGATTATAGGATAAATACGCAAAACCCACCATAGCAGCAAAAGAGAGGAGCTTCCCGTATAGATATAATCTGCTTATTTTCTTTTGTTTACATTCTTCCTTCTTGAAGTCTTCTATTTTCTTTTCGTATATTTTATGCATAATGTATATATTTATATTGTACATTATTTATATCTCGCTATTTTGGAATAGATATGTAGCTGTATTTACTTCAATAACTTCCAAATTACTATTTGCATACCGAGCATACGGCATTTTGCAAATATACAATATATTTTGAAACACATTTTTCATTTCTGTTGGCTAAGCCGCGCCATCTGTTGCATAAAAGAATAAAAACCAATAAAGTAACTTAAACCGATGTGACATAAAAGAACTTTTTTTATCTTCGTGAGATAAATGTGCTTAACACATTTGGATTTGTTGAAAAATACAGGTTGAATTATGGATAAAATGAAAGAGGGATTGGAGTCTTCAGGAAGAAGTAAAAACCGGGTGGATATTGTGACGGTAACGCAACAAGATGGAATAAAAGAAGCAAAAAGAATTTTGGATGAGATACTTCAGTTCGGGATAGAACTTGTTGATGTCGAATTTCTGGATGATATATGCTATGATATAGAACAGTTAGCCGACTATTGTATGCCCGGTATCTTAAAAAATTTCAGGTATTTGTTTTCTATTCTCTACAGTTCGGATGATCCTAAAATGCGACCTGAGATCATAGCGCACGTAAACTACTTGTTGGTTCTGCTGAACCAGGCCGATAAATACCTGAAACTTCGTGTTGAGGGTATGGAACTTGATGTAACCTCGCTTGTTGAAGTTCACCTGGGTTATTTATGGAATAATAAGACTTTTCTGGAATATAAGATGTATGAAGAAGATGCCGAGATTCTTCAGATGTCGTTCAATAGTACAAAAGATAATGACGGATGGACTTTTATAGATAAAGGCTATTGGTTTGACCTTAAAAGCCGCAGGATTCATTATACTTGTAAAATTCGCCCTATAAACGCCGAACGATATATAAAAAGCGCCGATACCGAGTATGATGTACTGCAACCGGAAATACTGTTTGTTTATCCGGGAAAGACAAATTGTAGAGTACGTTGGAGGAAAGCGCAAAGAAGAGTGGCTACCTCAGGGGATATGGCTGTTCTTCTTGAAAGCGCTGAAACGGATTATACGGATGTGATAAGCAAGTTAAAAGAGAGTTTCAGGGATCCTTTGGCGGAGCGTACTCCTACATTACTGATCAAACTGCATAAGGCGTTCATTTATGATGATCACCTTGTTTTGGAGGATGAGCGGGGCGGTTTGCTAACTGTTAAGGATCTATCGGGAGATAATACTCCGACATCGGAATTGTTGCGGGCCATATTGCCGGCTCAATCTGTAGGATGCGCCTTGCTGGCGGAAGTAAATGATAATCTTAAATCGGTTTTGTTTTCGGTAAAACCATTGTCTGTTATTACTCCTGATAGAATTATTCGCCTTTTGTATTGATTAGAAATTATCAAGATTATGAATACTAAATTATTATACGAACTAAAGTTCGAAATGGATCAATTGTGTATAAATGGTATATGGTTAATAAGAAACAATCCGCGCATAATAGGTGCGTTGCCTGTTCTTAAAAAGAGTATTGACGAGGACATGGCCTACCGGAACCTTTATTCGGCTTTGGAAAAGTCGATAAAAGAGGATGCTGCTGTTAATAATATAATAGAGCTTTTCTCCGAAATATATGTTTCCCTCAATTATCTGTTACGTTTGAATGAGAAAACCATTTTTCCCGGAGAAAGAGAGAGAACGGAGCAGGTTCCGATGTTCAACATGAGCGATATCGCCGTTAAGCAGCATTCTTTCTTAGATTTAGGACCGCTGATGAGTGCGCTCACCAAGTCAGAAAAGAATCGTCTGGAAATTATTCGGGAGGCCCGTGAAAAGAAGCTTTTTGACGATTTCCGTATATATCCTTACTTAGACAAGGCTTTGACTGATAAACAGTTGGAAGTAACGGAATTGGTTAAAGATATTATTAAGACTGATTTGGGAGATAAAATATCTCCTTTCATATTGAGCCGTTTTGAATGTAACGATAAGGATGAAAACCTAAAGCGTTTTGAATTGCTTTGTGAACTGAAATATGAGGAGTTGGATGAGTTGCTGAAAGAAATCCTGGAAAGTAATGTCATAAAGCTGCAAGCTAAGGTCATTCAATATATCTCGAACGATGTGGCTTATGAGGACCTGTTAATAAAACTAAGCGAAAGCCCTCAGAAATTGCTGAGGGAGAAAGTATTGTTCGGATTAGTAAACCTGAAGACTGAGAAAACGGAAAAGAAACTATACGAACTTTATACCAAAGCTATTAAGAAGAAGAACAAGGGGGATATTGAGTTGCTTATCAAGGCCCTGTCACAAACCGGGCTTCTTTATACATTTGATGATGTCTTGTCTCAGGTAAGAGGAATATTCAACAGTATCATCATCGCTGATAAAAAGGCGGATGCTGAATTATTCCATAGTTTGCGATCGGGTATTTCCGTATTGAAACGGAAAGTAAGAACAAACGTATATGACTTTTTCCTTGAGCTTTTGTTCCATAAAGACTATAATAAAATTATCGGAAAGAGAAAGTATCTGCTTGCCCAACCCGCAACGTCCGTTTCATACGCGATCATTGATGCTATTCAGGATTTGGATACGGAACAACTCATAGCATTTTATGAGAAAGTGATCGGTGAAATGGAAGAGTCCGAGTGGAAGTCGCCTTTCTATAAAATGTATTTGCAGGAGAGTATTCGTAGGGGTGATTCTGTTGAACAGATTTATGATGTATTCGCGCCTTATTACCGGAGCGGGAATATCAGCATAGAAGATATCGCCGAGATGTGTGGGGTGAACGGATCGTCGCAAAGGATAGCAGGCTTAATCGACAACCGGTGGTTGGATCAATTGTATGAAACTCTGGAACATGCTGAAGAAGAGGATAATATTGAAACTTTATTGCAGGTTCTGTATCTATTGGAACCGGATTCATCAGAAAGATATGATCAGGAATTGATCAAGGCAGGAAAAGCTACGAAAAAACATTTGCTGGAGATCACTGCTATGATCATGAAACGTAACCTGCCGGATAAATATGAGATTGTCTATTCGCTGGTTAAGCATTGCCATGATCAAGGCCAGTCGGGAAGCCATGCGCTTCGTCAGTTACTTAGGGCGACATATTGGAGTGAATTCCCCAAAGCGTATGCGGCAAAGTTCCGGGAATTGAAGAATGCTCCGAAAGCTATTTATACCAAGATAGCAGAAAATGAGGCATAGCTAAGCTGCCGCCGCTATTTCAATATATCCAGCGCTTTAAAGCATTTAACCAGTTTTTCAATGGCATGGTCTATTTGTTCCATAGAGTGCGTAGCCATAAGGGAGAAACGGATCAATGTATCTTCCGGTGAGCATGCCGGTGGAATTACCGGATTAACAAATATGCCTTCGTCGAACAACATTCGGGTAACCATGAATGTTTTCTCCATATCTCTCACATACAATGGGATGATAGGGGTAGCGGTGTGACCGATCTCGAATCCCAGTTCACGGAAGCTCTTCAATGCATAGTTTGTATTATCCCAAAGGCGTTGAATACGTTCCGGTTCGGTTTTCATGATCTGCAGGGCGGCTTTGGCGGCGGCGGTTGCCGCTGGAGTGTTACTTGCACTGAAGATATACGAACGTGAATTATGACGAAGGTAATTGATCACCGTTTCATCGGCAGCGATAAACCCTCCGATAGACGCTAACGACTTACTGAATGTACCCATAATGAGATCCACATCCTTAGTCAGTCCGAAGTGATCGCATGCACCCCGTCCTTGATGTCCAAGCACTCCTAAACTATGGGCTTCATCGACCATGATGGATGCGTTGTATTGTTTTGCCAGACGAACAATTCCAGGCAGGTCGGTGATATCGCCTTCCATGCTGAATACCCCATCCACCACGATCAATTTCACCGATTCGGGTTTGCATTTCTGCAATTCCTTTTCGAGTGACGCCATGTCGTTATGTTTGAATTTCAGCGCGGTAGAGAAAGAAAGACGACGTCCCTCAACAATAGAAGCATGGTCAAGCTCATCACATATAACATAGTCTTCGCGGCCGGTAAGGCAGGATACGACACCCAGATTTACCTGGAATCCCGTAGCATAGATAATGGCATCTGCTTTGCCGACAAATTCCGCCAGTTCTTTTTCCAGTTCCAGGTGAATGTCGAGTGTTCCGTTCAGGAATCGTGATCCGGCGCAGCCGGTACCATATTTGCGGGTAGCTTCAATCGCGGCTTCAATCACTTTGGGGTGGTTTGTCAGGCCAAGGTAGGAGTTGGATCCGAACATCAGTACCTTTCTACCACTCATTATCACCTCTGTATGCTGTTCACTTTCAATACAACGAAAGTATGGATATACACCTTTTGCTTTCACCCGTTGGGGAAGGTCATACTTAGATAGTTTTTCTTGTAGTAATCCCATGAATTGTAATTTAAAAATATGTTCGGGGGCGTTTTACTAATTAAAGTACAACCCTGATATACCTCCGCAGTGTTACTGACAGGGGTTTTATAAAATCGGGGCAAAGATAATAAAATAAGTAGTTAGATGCCTATTATTCGTCCATAAAAAGTTTGCTTTTCGTTTTTGACTGACAAGTAGGCAGGACATTTGAGTGATTTATACTATTTTTGTTTTTCTTGGAAATGATAGATACAATAATATTATGAGCCAACAGAGAAGAAGAGTTATTTTTATTATAAACCCGATTTCCGGAACGCAAGATAAAGATGCTGTTATCCGCCAAATAGGGGAGGGAATAGATAAGAAGAGTATAGAATGGGAAATCAGGTATACCGAACATACAGGCCACGCCGTAGAGATTGCCGCCGAAGCTGCCGAAAAGGGAATAGATATTGTTGTTGCTGTCGGAGGAGACGGTACGGTCAATGAGGTCGGGCGTTCGCTTGCAGAAACGAATACGGCTTTGGGGATCCTGCCGCTTGGTTCGGGAAACGGATTGGCGCGGCATCTGCAAATTCCGATGGATACACGAAAGGCTCTTGAAGTGATCAATGAAGGACTGATAAAGCAAGTCGATTACGGAAAGATAAACGGAACCCCTTTCTTTTGTACTTGCGGGGTAGGATTCGATGCGTTTGTCAGCCTTAAGTTCGCCAAAGCCGGTAAACGCGGAATGTTGACTTATATTGAGAAGACATTACAGGAAAGCCTGAACTATCGGCCGGAAACGTATGAGTTGGAAACAGAAGACGGGAAAGTAAAGCACAAAGCTTTCCTGATCGCATGCGGAAATGCTTCCCAATACGGAAATAACGCCTATATCGCCCCCAAAGCGACGATGACCGATGGATTGCTGGATGTTACGATTCTTGAGCCGTTCACGGTTTTGGATATCCCTTCGCTGGCTTTTCAACTGTTCAATAAGACCATCGATTATAATAGTCATATAAAAACATTCAAGTGTAAAAATCTCCATATCCGCCGCACAGAACCGGGAGTCGCCCATTTTGACGGCGACCCGATGATCACAGATGCGGATATATACATAGAGATCATCGATAAGAAACTGAATATAGTTATTCCGTGCGAAAAAGAAAAAGATGCGACAGGCATGTTTACGACCGCAGCAGACTTCTTTAGTGGTATAAAGATGATCAATGACGCAATTGTCGATGATATTGTTCAGAAAAACAAATCGTTGATTAGAAAACTGACAAAGAAGGAATGAAGCGGCGAAGTCCTTTTTTATAAAAAACCAGGTAACGGCACGCTGTCGCTCGGAAATATCACGTACATTTGTGCCGGTTTGAAAAAGAGAGAAGAATGGAAGGGGAGAAGGAAATAAAGTAAGGAAGTAAAGATGTCAGAGGAGTGAAGCGACTGATAACTACTTAAATAATATATATATGTATAGAACGCATACGTGCGGAGAACTTCGCGTCTCCGATGTAAATACACAGGTAACCCTTGCCGGATGGGTACAACGTTCCCGTAAAATGGGAGGAATGACTTTTATCGACTTGCGCGACCGCTACGGCGTTACCCAATTGGTTTTTAATGAAGAAGTAAACGCGGCTTTGTGCGAGGAAGCCAACAAGTTAGGACGTGAGTATGTTATTCAGGTAGTGGGAGTTGTGAACGAGCGGTTCAATAAAAACCCCAATATGCCGACCGGCGACGTCGAGATCATCGTATCCGGACTGAACGTGCTGAATGTGTCTGTTACTCCTCCGTTCACCATCGAAGACCATACGGACGGCGGAGACGATATACGTATGAAGTACCGCTATCTGGACTTACGCCGCAACCCCGTCCGCGCCAACCTGGAACTGCGTCACAGGATGACGATCGAAGTGCGTAGCTATCTCGATAAACTGGGCTTCCTCGAAGTGGAAACCCCTGTGCTGGTAGGCTCTACTCCCGAAGGAGCGCGCGACTTTGTAGTGCCTTCACGCATGAATCCGGGACAGTTCTATGCGTTGCCGCAATCGCCTCAGACGCTGAAACAACTATTGATGGTATCGGGTTTCGACCGTTACTTCCAGATCGTGAAATGTTTCCGCGACGAAGACCTGCGCGCCGACCGCCAGCCGGAATTTACCCAGATCGACTGTGAGATGAGTTTCGTAGAACAGGAAGATATCCTGAACGTCTTCGAAGGCCTGTCTAAGCACTTGTTCAAATCCATTTTAGATATCGAACTGACGGAGGCTTTCCAACGCATCTCCTGGCGCGATGCGATGAAATATTACGGTAGCGATAAACCGGATACACGTTTCGGGATGAAACTTGTCGAGTTGATGGACATCATGAAAGGCCACGGCTTCCCGGTGTTCGACGGCGCCATATATATAGGTGGTATCTGCGCCGAAGGCGCGGCGACCTATACCCGTAAACAACTGGATGCGTTGACCGATTTCGTAAAGAGGCCGCAGATCGGTGCGAAAGGAATGGTGTATGCCCGTGTAGAAGCCGATGGAAGCGTACGATCGAGCGTCGATAAGTTCTATTCGCAGGAAACGCTGCAACAGATGAGGAGTGCTTTCGGTGCGAAGCCGGGCGACCTGATCCTGATTCTCTCAGGCGATGATGTGATGAAGACCCGCAAGCAATTGTGTGAACTTCGCCTGGAGATTGCCGGCCAGTTAGGTTTGCGCGACAAAGGCAAGTTCTCTTGCCTGTGGGTGGTCGACTTCCCGCTTGTAGAATGGGATGAAGAGCAAGGACGCTTCATGGCCATGCATCATCCGTTTACGTCGCCGAAGCCGGAAGATATCCATCTGTTGGATACCGATCCGGGCGCTGTTCGTGCCAATGCTTACGATATGGTCATCAACGGCGTTGAAGTAGGAGGGGGGTCTATCCGTATCTTCGACAGCGCGCTGCAAGCGAAGATGTTCGAACTGCTGGGGTTCACCCCGGAGCGTGCGCAAGAACAATTCGGCTTCCTGATGAACGCGTTCAAATACGGCGCTCCCCCGCATGGCGGGCTGGCTTATGGCCTCGACCGTTTCGTCTCGCTGTTTGCCGGACTGGACTCTATCCGCGATTGTATCGCATTCCCCAAGAACAATTCGGGCCGCGACGTAATGCTCGATGCCCCTGCGGCGCTCGAACAATCGCAGTTGGATGAGTTGAACCTGACTGTTCGTAACCATAACGAAGCATAACGATGGACAATGATTTCAATTACGAATCTGTTCCTCGGAGCTATGTACATTGTTTCAACCAACAATGCGTCAGGCGTGAGAAATGTATGCGTCATCTGGCGGCAGAGCGCTGCACTTCGCTCTACCCAACGATTTCCATTGTCAATCCGGCATGCGTGCCGGAAGACACCAACACTTGCCCTCACTTCCGTCCCATACGGAAAATACGCGTGGCATGGGGTATAGGACACTTGTTAGACAGGATACCTTACGGCGATGCCAAAGTGTTGAAGTCGCAGATACTTACATACTTCGGAAAAAACAATTATTATCGTTTTTATCGGAAAGAACGTGGAATACCGCCGGAAGAACAAGAAATTATCCGTCAGCTATTCCGGAAGAAAGGTATTTCGGAAGAGATTACTTTTGACGGTTACACCGAAGAATACCAATGGGATTAACTTCTGTAATTTTGATCCGCCCCAAGCAAACGCCTCATTTCAGCAACTGATCATTTTAATCATTTTCGTTTCAAAGCATGAAACACTTTGTTTTAAAGCATGAAGCACTTTGTTTTAAATACCATTTACAGATTTACCATTTCTTACATGCTTTCTCTCCCCCCCCTCCGCCCTTCGGGCACCTCCCCCTTGCAGGGGAGGGATTCCATGCGGCATCCTGTACGGCATCGTGAAACTGCTTGCGGCGTTCCGTCGCAATGCCTCCCCTGCAAGGGGGAGG
>JAIRKY010000087.1 GCA_031259755.1 Mediterranea sp. (in: CFB group bacteria)
CCCTGCGAAATAGACGAACATACGGGAAAAGCATGCAAAGCCAGCTTCGATAATTCACCCTGGGAAGGAAAGAACATGTTTTATCCGACCTGATCTCTTTATGGCAAAAAGAATCTATAATAAAATAGCGGCAACTCTTTAGAGCCTGTTTAAATTTTAATGCAATATTTACAATCTCTTTTTTCTTTAACAAATCTATGTATTCTTGCTTAAAAATGCAAGTAATGGCATAAAAGTATTTGCACCAAACATAACCACCAAACAGTCAGCCGTATAATGGATTATTTGACCAAAACTCTGTAATATTTGGTTTTTCTATAAATAATGCTGTTGCTTTTAAATCTTTCCATGTATATTTGATCATAGACTAATTAATTCTATTTCAGTTCACCAAGAAAACATCATTATGGACAGGAGAAAATTTCTGAAAACAAGCGGAGCCGTTGCCGGAGGCATGATGGCACACACCGCGCTGGGCTTTACAATACCAGAAGCCACCTCTAATAAAACAAAAAAGATTCGTTACGCAATGGTTGGCTGCGGGCATCGTGGAGAAGGCATGTGGGGAAAACGACTGGTAGACACCGGTTACAAAGACTATATTGATTTCGTCGGATTGTGCGATACGAACCCCGGACGAATCGAGTATGTCAGAAAATCGATCGATGAACCCAACTGTCCGGGATTTGCAGACTTCGACGAGATGCTCAGAAAAGTCAAACCGGACGTCGTTATGGTTTGTACCGTTGACGCTACCCACGACGAATTCATCGTGAAAGCATTGGACGCGGGAGTAGATGTGATTACCGAAAAGCCCATGACTACGGACGAAGACAAGTGTCAGGCCATTCTGGACGCGCAAAAGCGTTCGGGCAAAAAAGTTACGGTTACATTCAACTACAGGTATTCGCCACATCGGGCTAAACTCTATGAATTGCTGCGTGCGGGAGAGATTGGTGAAATCACCTCGGTAGACTTCCATTGGTATTTGGATACAAGCCATGGCGCCGACTACTTCCGCCGCTGGCATGCCTACAGGAAATCCAGCGGTAGCTTGCTGCTACACAAATCGACACACCATTTCGACCTGTTGAATTGGTGGATCGGTTCTGAGCCGGAAGAGGTCTTCGCCTACGGAACGCTGGAATTCTACGGAAAGAACGGACCGTTCAGGGGTAAGAATTGCAGAGTCTGTGATCATAAAACAACATGCCAATTCTACTACGACCTGACCAAAGATAAACGACTCATGGCCCTGTATGCGGAAAACGAGAAATATGACGGTTACTTCCGCGACGGCTGCGTATTTCGTGAAGACATTGACATCTTTGATAAGATGGCAGTACAGATCCGGTATATGAACAATGTGCAAGTGAGCTACTCACTGACGACTTATTCGCCTTACGAAGGTTATCGCATAGCTTTCAACGGCACAAAAGGACGTTTAGAAGCCTGGATAAAAGAGCGCCAACCATGGGAAGAACTGGAAGAAGGGGATGTGATCCGGCTAACAAAAATCTTCGGTAAATCAAAGATTATCAGAGTAATGCCTCGAGCCGGCGGACATGGAGGAGGAGATCCGATACTACATGCCCACCTCTTCAAAAACCAGGATTTACCTGATACAATGAAGCAGGCGGCCGGTGTTCGTGAAGGCGCAATGTCCATACTGATAGGAGTTGCCGCACGCAAGAGCATCGATACCGGAAAACCTGTGAAAATAGAATCGCTGACTACACTGAAGCCAAAAGTCAGCACATTAGTTTAATAACGTATGAAACCCGTCTATTTTATACTGACGATCCTCTTTTTTCTGGGAGTCAATTTCTATGTTTTTTACCGGTTGGTCTATATGCTCCCGGCTGTAACGGTTCTTAGAAGCATTGTCACGGTTATCGGCATTGTGGCCGTTCTGAGCTTTTTCGGTTACTTCCTCGGGCGCGACATATTTCCGCAGCGTCTGATCTTGTTCATGCACACCGTTAGTTCGTCATGGGTCTTTATGATGATCTATTTCACAATCATATTCCTTGTGTTGGATATTTTGCGGGTCATCCCGGCCTTTCCTGCCGGATACGTTCTTCATAAGAACCTGATCAGCCTGGTGTCGATTGTCGGATTGGTAGCCGTGATCTTTATCTATGGACATCGGAAATACCTGAATAAGGAACGAGTAGAATTGAATCTTGAGGTGAACAAATCCGTTGGACAAACTACACCAATAAAAATTGTAGCGTTGAGCGATTTGCATCTGGGAAGCAACATCGGCAGGGATGAACTTGCCGGATGGGTAGAATTGATAAATAAAGAAGACCCCGATATTGTCCTGATAGCAGGTGACATCATTGACTCCGACGTCCGTTCGTTGTATGATCAGAATATGGCGGAAGTGTTTAAACGGATCAAGTCAAAATACGGCGTATATACCATTATGGGTAACCACGAGTATATCTCTGGCGTCAACAGAAGTGCGGAATTCTTCGGGGCGGCAGGCATCCGTTTGTTGCGGGATGCGTCTGAGCTGATCGATAATAAGTTCTATGTAGTCGGGCGTGACGATCGTTCACACCGTGGTCGAAAACCGATTCGGGAACTAATCGATTCGCTGGATAAATCCAAGCCGATCATCTTGTTGGATCATCAACCTTATGAGTTGGAGGCAGTATCGCCTCATGGCATAGATCTCCAGATATCCGGCCATACACATCACGGGCAGGTATGGCCCATCTCTTGGATCACGGATGCGATCTATGAACTATCGCATGGCCATCTGAAGAAAGAAAATACCCATTTTTATGTAAGCTCAGGTATAGGAGTATGGGGTGGAAAATACCGCATTAATACACAATCGGAATACGTGGTGATCAATCTGGGTCGTTTTTTATAACGGAACGCGGCATTGATTATTCTTTCTTGTTATCTTTGTGCTTTCTTTAGAAATAAAACTAAAAAGATAAACAGATATGCTCACCATCAAACAAATTACGGAGAATACCGAAGCCGTTCTACGCGGATTGGAGAAAAAGCATTTCAAGCATGCTAAAGAAACCATAGATAAGGTTATTGAAGCGAACGAAAGAAGAAAAAACACCCAGACCCAATTGGACAACAGCTTAGCAGAGGTGAACGCACTCTCGAAAACCATCGGACAGCTCATGAAAGAAGGTAAGAAGGAAGTAGCGGAAGCTGCCCGCACACGCGTTGGCAAGTTGAAAGAAAAGAATAAAGCATTGGAGGTCGCCCTCAATGAAATGGTTACCGGGCTACAAGAGTTGCTTTATACCATTCCGAATATTCCTAATGAAGGGGTGCCTGAAGGATATGGAGCAGAAGACAATGTTGTTGAACGTACGGGAGGTCACGATGTCGGTCTTCCCCCTGATGCCCTCACTCATTGGGAGCTGGCAAGGAAATATGACTTGATTGATTTTGAACTCGGCGTTAAGATCACGGGATCCGGTTTTCCTATATATAAAGGTAAAGGAGCTCGTCTGCAACGGGCCTTGATCAACTTCTTCCTGGATGAAGCCCGCGAAGCCGGATATTTGGAAATCGAACCACCCTACGTAGTGAATGAGGCTTCCGGCTTCGGAACAGGCCAGTTACCTGACAAGGAGGGACAAATGTATCATGTTACTGCGGATAATCTATACTTGATCCCAACGGCTGAGGTTCCCGTAACCAATATCTACCGCGATGTTATTCTGGAAGAGAAAGAACTTCCCGTCAAAAACTGCGCTTACTCCGCTTGCTTCCGCCGCGAAGCCGGATCGTATGGTAAAGAAGTACGTGGCCTGAATCGCCTGCACCAATTCAACAAAGTTGAGATTGTACGTATAGACAAGCCGGAACATTCATACGAATCATTGAATGAGATGATTGCACATGTAGAAGGACTCGTTACAAAGCTGGGATTACCTTACCGTATTCTTCGTCTATGCGGCGGCGATATGAGTTTTATTTCCGCTATCACATTTGACTTTGAAGTATACTCCGCCGCACAAAAACGCTGGCTGGAAGTCAGTTCAGTTTCCAATTTTGAATCTTATCAGGCTAACCGTTTAAAATGCCGTTATCGCACTGCCGAAAAGAAAACCGAATTATGCCATACGTTGAATGGTTCTGCATTGGCATTACCACGTATTGTGGCGGCATTGTTGGAAAACAATCAAACGCCGGAAGGCATCCGCATACCGGAGGTTTTGGCGTCCTATTGCGGATTCAGTAGGATTGATTAATATTAGGGATGTTTCTTTCCTTGCTTAACCGGATTGTACTCAATCTGATCAAAGATGAACAGTCTTGAAAAAGATGCGTTTTGCCCTGCACTTAGCACAAAAAAACCAAAACTTAATTGCTGAAAAATTTCCTTAATAAGCAATTAATTATTTCCTTTGTGCTGTTTTTCTCTTGCAGATATATACAGAAAATACTCATTTAATATTGAACTAAAATATGTTGTTATGAAGATCTCACACATTGAGCATTTAGGAATTGCTGTAAACAGCATTGAAGAAGCGCTCCCTTACTACGAAAATGTATTAGGGCTTAAATGTTACAACATCGAAACGGTAGAAGACCAAAAAGTAAGAACGGCCTTTCTTAAAGTAGGTGATACTAAAATCGAACTTCTCGAGGCTACCGGTCCGGAAAGCACTATTGCCAAATTTATTGAGAATAGAGGTCAAGGCGTGCACCACGTGGCATTTGCCGTTGAAGATGGTGTTGACCAGGCTCTTGCCGAAGCAGAGAGTAAAGGCATCCGTCTGATTGACAAAGCTCCGCGTAAAGGCGCCGAGAGCCTGAACATTGCTTTCTTTCACCCGAAATCAACACAAGGCGTGTTGACAGAACTGTGTGAGGCGAAAATAGGAAGTTAGAAGCTACTTACTTATAACTATTAGCTACTTATAACTACTGAAATTTATTAATTCTTAAATATCAAATTCATGAGTAACCAACTTGAAAAAGTAAGAGAACTTATCGAACTCCGTGCGAAAGCGCGTTTAGGCGGCGGCGAAAAGGCGATTGAAAAACAACACGCCAAAGGAAAGTATACGGCTCGCGAACGTATAGCCCAGTTACTGGATGAAGGCAGCTTCGAAGAACTGGACATGTTTGTAGAACACAGATGTACTAACTTCGGTCAGGAACAGAAACACTTCCTTGGTGATGGTGTAGTGACCGGTTATGGAACTATCGAAGGAAGATTAGTGTATGTTTTTGCACAGGACTTCACCGTCTTCGGTGGTTCTTTATCGGAAACCATGTCACTAAAGATCTGTAAAGTAATGGACAAGGCCATGAAAATGGGTGCGCCGGTTATTGGTATCAATGACTCGGGGGGTGCGCGTATCCAGGAAGGTATCAATGCCTTAGCCGGTTACGCTGAGATTTTCCAACGCAACATCATGGCCTCAGGCGTTATTCCTCAAATATCGGGTATCTTCGGCCCTTGTGCCGGTGGCGCGGTTTACTCTCCTGCACTGACCGACTTCACGTTGATGACGGAAGGTAGTTCTTATATGTTCCTTACCGGTCCTAAAGTAGTAAAAACTGTAACGGGTGAAGATGTAACTCAGGAAGAACTCGGTGGCGCCAGTGTGCACGCGACTAAATCAGGCGTAACCCACTTTACCGCTGCTACTGAAGAAGAGGGTTTGGCTACGATTCGCCGTTTGCTTAGTTTCCTTCCACAAAACAATCTGGAAGAAGCTCCAATGCTCAACTGTACAGACCCCATTGACCGTTTGGAAGATTCATTGAATGAAATCATTCCGGATAGCCCGAACAAACCATACGATATGTATGAAGTAATCGGCGCAATCGTCGACAACGGAGAATTTCTTGAAGTACAACAAGATTACGCAAAGAATATCATCATCGGTTTTGCCCGTTTCAACGGCCAGTCGGTAGGCGTAGTTGCCAACCAACCTAAATTCCTTGCCGGTGTACTTGATAGCAATGCTTCCCGTAAAGGCGCCCGTTTCGTACGTTTCTGCGATGCGTTCAACATCCCGTTGGTAACATTGGTAGACGTTCCGGGATTCCTTCCCGGTACAGGCCAGGAATACAATGGCGTGATCCTTCACGGCGCTAAATTGCTTTATGCTTATGGTGAAGCGACAGTACCTAAAGTTACCGTTACATTACGTAAGTCTTATGGCGGTTCGCATATCGTGATGAGTTGTAAACAACTTCGTGGTGACATGAATTATGCATGGCCTACTTCGGAAATCGCCGTAATGGGGGGTGCAGGCGCTGTTGAGGTATTATATGCCAAAGGCGCTGCCGAAGCCGCCGACCCGTCTGCTTTCATGACCGAAAAAGAAGCGGAATACACCAAGTTGTTCGCTAACCCGTACAATGCTGCCAAATACGGATATATTGATGACGTGATCGAACCAAGAAACACCCGTTTCCGTATCATCCGCGCATTGCAACAATTGCAAACCAAGAAGTTATTGAATCCTGCCAAGAAGCATGGTAATATTCCACTGTAACAGATTAAAAGAAAAATGTTATGAATAGAAGAAAACTTGGGATATTTATCGTATTAATAGTAGCCGTATGCCTGAATATTCAGGCTCAAGGAACCAAAAGCCTCCGTATCAACGAAGTTCTCGTAATCAATGAAGAGAATTTCCAGGACGATTATGGTGTTCACAATGCATGGATTGAAATCTTCAACACATCTTTCGCATCTGTAAACCTGGGCGGTTGTTTCTTAACGAGCGATAAAGATAACCCTACGAAATATCCAATTCCCAAAGGTGACGTTATGACGCTGGTCAGATCTCGTCAACACGCTTTATTCTGGGCAGATGGACAGCCAAACAGAGGTACATTCCATGTTAATTTTACATTGGATCCCGATAAAGATAACTATATCGCTTTATATGACTCAAACGGTAAGACATTGATCGACGAAATCATCGTTCCTGCCGGACAAATCGCCGACCATTCATGGGCGCGTAAAAAAGACGGTAGCGCGGAGTGGGTACAAAAAGGAGGTAGCGAAAATAGCTATGTCACTCCAAGCACCAATAACACGACCCTTGACAAGAACGAGAAGATCGAAAAATTCAAAAAGCACGATGTGAAGGGTTTCGGTATGTCTATTACAGCCATGTCTGTTGTATTTATCGGTCTTATTCTATTGTATCTGTCATTTAAACTTATAGGTAATATTTCCATCATACTTGGCAAGCGTAATGCGATGAAAGCTCATGGTATCACAGACAAAGAGGAAGCAAAAGAACAACGTTTCGGCAAACGTTCCGGAGAAGAATTCGCCGCTATCTCGATGGCTATGCACGAGTACTTTGACGATGTTCACGATATTGAAGATATGATTATCACCATCAATAAAGTGAAACGTACCTATTCACCCTGGAGTTCCAAGATCTATACGTTGCGTGAAACTCCAAGAAAATAATTACTAACCAGACTAATGATTAAGAACAATGAAAGAATATAAATATAAAATTAACGGTAACCCCTATAATGTAGTTATCAAAGACGTGCAAGACAATATCGCTCAGGTAGAAGTAAACGGTACCCCATACAAAGTCGAACTTGACAGGCCGGTTTCGGTTGCTCCGAAAATAATTAAGCGTCCCGCTGCCGCGCCTAAAACAGAAAGCGGCAATCCGGTCATAGCTCCTAAAGCGACGAAAAAAGAGGGAATTAAGTCTCCGCTTCCAGGTATTATCCTTGACATTAAAGTGAAAGAAGGAGATAAAGTGAAGAAAGGCCAAACTGTGATCATTCTTGAAGCGATGAAGATGGAAAACAACATCAACGCTCATAAAGATGGTAAGGTAACTGCTATTAACGTTAAAAATGGAGATTCCGTACTCGAAGGTACAGACCTCGTAATCATTGAATAAATATGGGAGAGTTTTTATCGTTTTTAGGAGATAATCTGGTTGCTTTCTGGGATTTTACCGGTTTTGCTAATGCAACATACCAGCATTTCATCATGATCCTGTTCGGGCTTCTTTTTATCTATTTGGCCGTAGCCAAAGAGTTTGAACCTATGTTGCTGATTCCTATAGGTTTCGGTATGCTTATCGGTAATATTCCGTTTAATCTGGAGGCTGGCCTTCAGGTAGGTATCTACGAAGAAAATTCCGTATTGAACATTTTGTACCAAGGTGTGACTTCCGGCTGGTATCCGCCACTTATCTTCCTGGGTATCGGCGCAATGACGGACTTCTCGGCGCTGATATCCAATCCGAAGCTAATGCTGATCGGCGCCGCCGCGCAATTCGGTATTTTTGGGGCTTACATCATTGCCTTGCTTATCGGTTTTGAACCTAATCAGGCAGGGGCGATCGGTATCATTGGCGGCGCTGACGGCCCTACGGCGATCTTCCTTTCGTCCAAATTGGCTCCTAACCTGATGGGCGCTATTGCAGTATCGGCCTATTCATATATGGCTTTGGTTCCTGTGATCCAACCTCCTATCATGCGTTGGCTTACCAACGGCAAGGAAAGAGTGATCCGTATGAAACCTCCCCGTGTTGTCTCGCATACGGAAAAAGTAATGTTCCCTATCGTTGGTATGTTGCTGACTTGCTTCCTTGTACCATCCGGCCTTCCTTTGTTGGGTATGTTATTCTTCGGTAACCTGTTGAAAGAAAGTGGTGTAACCCGTCGTTTAGCCAATACGGCAAGCGGCCCGTTGATCGATACAATTACCATACTGTTGGGATTAACAGTAGGCGCTTCGACACAAGCATCCCAGTTCCTTACTAAGGACTCGATCTTGATCTTCGTTTTAGGCGCTATTTCATTCATTATCGCTACAACTTCGGGTGTATTGTTTGTGAAGTTCTTCAACATCTTCCTGAAGAAAGACAACAAGATCAATCCGCTTATCGGTAATGCGGGTGTATCCGCGGTTCCGGACTCGGCGCGTATCTCCCAGGTAATCGGTTTGGAATATGACCCGACCAACTACTTGTTGATGCATGCTATGGGCCCCAACGTAGCCGGTGTGATCGGTTCGGCTGTTGCGGCCGGTATCTTGCTCGGATTCTTGATTTAACAAGTTCGGCTTTCTTAAGAAAACCACAACGTATAAAGAAAATAAAGAGTTTATTTGTCCAAGTTTGATGTTTATAACATTAGCTTGGACAAATTTTATCCTTAAAGTAGTCAAGGCCAAACAAGTTTAAATTAAAAAGTAATAACCATGACAAAAAAAGAAGCTATCAAGATATTCGAGGAAAATAAGATCCGAACCGTTTAGGACGATGAACAAGAAAAATGGTATTATGCTCAAATAAGGATAACATACAAAAGCAAAATCGTTATGGCTAAGACAATTAAAAAAGACGCTTTACTCTATCACTCACAAGGAAAGCCCGGCAAGATAGAAGTTGTGCCGACCAAACCATACAGCACACAGAAAGATTTGTCGCTTGCCTACTCTCCAGGAGTAGCCGAACCTTGCTTAGAGATCGAAAAAGATCCGCGTAATGCGTATAAATATACAGCAAAAGGCAACCTTGTTGCAGTAATCTCCAATGGTACAGCCGTACTCGGATTAGGTGACATAGGGGCATTAAGCGGTAAGCCGGTAATGGAAGGAAAGGGACTTCTTTTCAAAATATACGCAGGTATTGATGTCTTTGACATTGAAGTAGACGAGAAAGATCCCGGGAAGTTTGTCGAAGCTGTAAAAGCCATTGCTCCGACTTTCGGAGGTATCAACCTGGAAGACATTAAAGCTCCCGAATGTTTCGAAATCGAACGCCGGTTGAAAGAAGAACTGGATATTCCGGTAATGCATGATGACCAACATGGTACGGCCATTATTTCAAGCGCAGGACTACTCAACGCGCTCGAAGTCTCCGGAAAGAAGATCGAAGACGTTAAGATCGTCGTGAATGGCGCAGGAGCCTCGGCTGTTTCTTGTACCAAACTGTACGTTTCACTGGGTGCCCGTCTTGAAAATATAGTTATGCTCGACAGTAAAGGGGTTATCAACAGATCACGTACCGATCTCAACGAACAAAAACGTTATTTCGCAACCGGCCGTACCGATATCACAACATTAGAAGAAGCTATGAAAGGCGCGGATGTTTTCCTTGGACTCTCTAAAGGACATGTCGTTTCTCAGGAGATGATCCGCAGTATGGCTTCTTCACCTATCGTATTTGCTTTGGCAAATCCTACTCCGGAAATTTCTTATGAGGATGCCATGGCATCACGCCCTAATGTATTGATGGCCACAGGACGTTCCGACTATCCGAATCAGATCAATAACGTAATCGGCTTCCCATACATCTTCCGCGGAGCATTGGACACCAACGCGACCACAATCAATGAAGAGATGAAAAGGGCTGCCGTATATGCTATCTCCGGACTGGCCAAGCAACCGGTTCCCGATGTGGTAAATGCCGCGTATAAGGTAAATAACCTGACTTTCGGACCGGAATATTTCATTCCGAAACCGGTTGACCCGCGTTTGATCACTGAAGTATCCATAGCAGTAGCCAAGGCAGCGATTGACTCGGGTGTTGCACGCAAAAAGATTGAAGATTGGGATGCTTACCAGATACGTCTCCGTGAATTGATGGGGTACGAATCCAAGCTCACCCGTCAACTGTATGATACGGCTCGTACGGCGCCGCAACGCGTAGTCTTTGCCGAAGGCGGCCACCCCAATATGTTGAAAGCGGCGGTAGAAGCCAAATCCGAAGGGATTTGCTATCCTATATTATTAGGTAACAACGAACGCATAGAAAAACTGGCTAAAGAACTCGATCTGAGCCTGGAAGGCATTGAGATCGTGAACTTACGCCATGACTGCGAAGCAACCCGTCGCGAACGTTACGCGCACATCCTGGCGGAAAAACGCGCCCGTGAAGGCGCGACATACGAAGAAGCCAATGATAAGATGTTCGAACGCAACTACTTCGGTATGATGATGGTGGAAACCGGCGATGCCGACGCGTTTATCACCGGATTGTACACTAAATACAGCAATACGATCAAAATAGCTAAAGAAGTGATTGGCATTCGTCCCGAGTACAAGCATTTTGCTACCATGCACATCCTGAACTCGAAAAAAGGAATATACTTCCTGGCAGATACGCTGATCAATCGTCACCCGAGCGAAGAGACATTAATCGACGTCGCCCGCCTGGCGGAGCAAGCCGTTTGTTTCTTCAATCACACACCGGTTATCGCCATGCTATCTTACTCTAACTTTGGAGCCGACCAATCCGGTAGTCCTGCCAAAGTGCATAAAGCAATAGAGTATATGCAGAAAAACTATCCGGATATGGCAATCGATGGGGAAATGCAGGTCAACTTTGCCATGAACCGTGAACTGCGTGACACAAAATATCCATTTACCCGTTTGATGGGGAAAGATGTAAATACGTTGATATTCCCTAACCTGAGTTCTGCCAACTCCGGATACAAATTTATACAAACCATGACAGACAGCGAATTGATCGGACCAATCCAGATGGGACTGAATAAGCCCATTCACTTTACCGACATTGAAAGCTCCGTACGTGAAATCGTAAATATCACCGCGGTAGCTGCTATTGATGCCATTGTAGATAAGAAAAAGCACACCTGTTTATGAAACGTCCCCTTTCGAAACCACAGATAATTTGCATAGCGCTACTTTGGGTAGCGCTATGCTACATCGTCCTGGTTACCGCCGAACGAATTGACGGCCCTGTCATTGTAACCATTCTCATGTCGGCCGCCTTCGTCTTTATTCCTGTATACAAATCTCTCAAGAAGCGTAAATAATATCCTTTTTATTTCTTCTTTTCTTTCAAGTAAAAGGACAAAAGCGCCATCTCAAGCCTATTTAAAGACGCCCTCTCGTAGTGATGGTACAAAGAGGATTTACCGGCCTGATCTCCTCAGGTGTCAGGGTCGACAAAGAAGCCGTCGTTTCTGGAGCCGCAGTCCCGCCCCGCCCCAATTTTTATCCGTCTGTGTGGAATATCGAAAATTTCATGTACATTTGTAGAAATTAATAGGAATTCGTTATGAAAAAACTGATCTTTGGCATATCCGCTCTTTTGTGTATACTCTTCGGTCGTGTTTCTTATGCACAGCAAACCGGTCAAGATGTAAATCCTAAAGTTGATGATGTGGGCTATATTGTTCGGGTAGGAGAGACTGCTCCCGATTTTACAATAACACTGACGGATGGTAAGACTGTCCGGTTGTCTTCTCTTCGAGGCAAAGTGGTTATGTTGCAATTCACTGCCAGTTGGTGTGGCGTATGCCGAAAAGAGATGCCGCATATTGAAAAGGATATCTGGCAGAAACACAAGAATAACAGCGGGTTTGCTTTGATCGGTGTTGACCGTGATGAACCTTTGGAAAAAGTGATTGCTTTTGGCAAATCGGTGGGAGTGACTTATCCGCTTGGCTTGGATCCGGGCGCTGATATTTTCGCCAAATATGCCCGGCGTGAGGCCGGCGTAACCCGTAATGTGTTGATTGACCGTAAAGGCAAGATTGTTATGCTGACTCGTCTGTTCAACGAAGGAGAATTCAATTCTTTAGTCGCTACTGTTGATAAAATGCTAAAATAACGTGAGTTCGATGTAAGAGATCTCTTTGTCTTAATATATAGTGTTTATGATTTAAATACAATGGCTCCAAGGATAGAGGATCATGAGAAAACCATCATAAACAAGTCAGCTTATTTCAAACACATCCTTACACGTATGCGTCTATTATAGATATGAAATGGGAATTAGTTGTAATAGAAAAGGATAGAAAACAGGAATGCTCATTAAACGAACGTTTAATGAGCAGCTCGATTTCTTATCATTTCTTCTTACATTATCTTCCCTTTCAGATACTATGGTACACGCGTACGTGTAGCGGTTCTTCCGGCAGATTCTTCGCTTAGCTTTGAATGACTGAATTTATACATATTTTTTGTGCAAAATCCGGTCGTTTCCGGTCATTCAGAGCGAAGCGAAAATATCTCCCGATACCCGTCTACGAAGGGCTTAAGAACCGATCATTGAGACAAGAGAAATATACAGGGAAGCTTAGACAAGTCGGGAACGTGATCCTGCCATTCTTTTATGGTTCCGGTCTTTATGTATTCACCTTCACAGGTAAGATTAGCCGCTATACACAACCTCGTCTGCGGACGGCAGCGCTGTAAGATGTCTTCAACCATTTTATGATTACGATAAGGCGTTTCAATAAATAGCTGGGTCTGCTTTTCCGTATAAGCCCGCTGTTCCAACATCTTCAACTTCTTAGCCCGTTCACCTGAGTCAACAGGCAGGTAACCATGAAACGCAAAGCTCTGTCCGTTAAACCCCGAGCCCATTATAGCCAATACTATGGAAGAAGGCCCCACCAAAGGGATAACTTTCAACCCTTTACGTTGAGCGATAGCCACAACGTCGGCGCCCGGATCGGCGATTGCAGGACAGCCGGCTTCCGAAAGGACTCCCATAGACTCTCCGTCTATCAAAGGTTTCAAATAATCGGATAACACTTCGGGAGAAGTATGCTCGTTTAACGTATAAAAGGTAAGCGCATCTATATCAATGTCGCGCTCTATCTTCTTTAAAAAGCGGCGAGCCGAACGAACATCCTCCACAATAAAATGCCGGATATTCAATATGACCTCTTTATTATAGGAAGGCAATACTTTCTCGACCGACGTATCACCCAAAGTCACGGGAATAAGATAAAGAGCCGCGTCCATAGTTAGAAGTTAGGAGTTAGTACTCCTAACCATAAATAATGTTTCCGTCAGCGTCCATGTACTCTTCAAGGCCTTTCTGGTAAGTAGCCATAGCACGCAAACTCATACCTATGCTGGAGAAACCTCCATCGTGGAACAGGTTCTGCATGGTCACCTTACGCGTAAGGTCGGAGAACATCATAATACAATAGCCTGCGCACTCATCGGCAGAAGCATTGCCCAGCGGAGACATACGGTTTGCAAAGTCCATTAACTTATCCATACCTTTCACGCCTGAACCGGCAGTTGTTGGAGTTGGAGATTGGGATATGGTATTTACGCGAACGTTTTTCTCACGGCCATAAATATATCCGAAACTGCGGGCGATAGATTCCAATAACGCTTTCGCATCGGCCATATCGTTATATCCGAAGAACGTGCGTTGCGCCGCTACATAGCTTAATGCCAGAATCGAGCCATATTCGGCTATGGCATTCATCTTTTTGGCCACCTGTATCATTTTGTGGAATGAAACGGCCGATATATCCAGCGTTTTATCCAGCATATCGTAATCCAGATCATCATACGTGCGTTTCTTACGTACATTAGGAGACATGCCAATGGAGTGAAGTACAAAGTCTACCTGTCCACCAAGTACTTCCATCGAACGGCGGAATACCTCTTGCAAGTCTTCTACACTGGTAGCATCCGCTGGAATGATTTCACAGTTCAACTTCTTGCCCAGTTCGGAAACCTCACCCATGCGTACCGCGATGGGAGTATTTGTCAATGTAATGGTCGCTCCTTGTTCCACAGCTTGTTCGGCTACTTTCCAAGCAATGGATTGCTCATTGAGCGCGCCGAAAATAACACCTTTTTTACCCTTCAGTAAGTTGTAATTCATATCTATTTTCAATTTGTTGAATCAGGGCGCAAAGATAAGAACTTTATCATTATCCCGCTCAGGATGATACCAGGAAAAGCTCAAATCAACAAAAAATACACCTATTAGTATCAATTAGTACACACTTGCAAGGCTTATCCACAATATATTTGCATATTAATTAAGTAACTATAGAATTCACATTAAGGATGAACACATTATCTAAAAAGATCCTAATGCTGGCGGTAGCATTTACTCCGCTTTTTTGGGGAAGTTGTACGGACTGTTATCAGCAAAAGGCTGTTGCCATCGATAGCAGTATCTATGAGAACCTTCCATTCGATATGCCGAAAGTAGAACAACCTTCTTTCCCTGCATACGAGGTTAATATTCTCGATTTCGGCGCTAAAAGCGATGGGATAACCATGAATACCGGCGCTATCAATCAGGCCATTAAAGACGTTAACGCCAAAGGCGGAGGGAAAGTCATTATCCCCGAAGGCCTATGGCTCACAGGGCCTATCGAAATGCTCAGTAACGTTAATCTATATACGGAAAAAAATGCATTGGTGATCTTTACGGATAACTTCGATGCTTATCCTGTTATTGAAACGTCATTTGAAGGGTTAGATACGCGCCGTTGCCAATCGCCTGTTTCCGCTCGCGATGCGGAAAACATCGCGATCACCGGATATGGTGTATTTGACGGCTCCGGCGATGCCTGGAGGCCTGTTAAAAAGGAGAAGATGACAGAAAGAAAATGGAACAATCTGGTGAGATCGGGCGGCGTTGTTAATGCTGACGGCAAGATATGGTATCCAACAGCAGGCGCATTGAAAGGCGCTATGGCAACCAAAACATTCAATAATCCGGAAGGTATTGGAACCGAAGAAGAATGGAATGAGATACGCCCGTGGCTTCGTCCGGTACTGCTTAGTTTCATCAAATGCAAAAAGGTGCTGCTTGAAGGCGTGACATTCAAAAACTCTCCAAGCTGGTGTATTCATCCGTTATTTTGTGAATTTATCACATTGAATAATGTAAAAGTGTTCAATCCCTGGTATTCACAAAACGGTGACGCGCTCGACCTTGAATCATGTAAAAATGCGCTGGTCATCAATTGTCTCTTTGATGCCGGAGATGATGCCATCTGCATCAAATCGGGCAAGAATGAAAGCGGGCGCAGAAGGGCTGAACCTTGCCGGAACGTGATCGTTAAGAACAATACCGTATACCATGGCCATGGAGGCTTCGTTGTAGGTAGCGAAATGTCAGGTGGCGTGAAGAATATCTATGTAACCGATTGTACTTTCCTGGGAACAGATGTCGGCCTCAGATTCAAAAGTACCCGTGGGCGCGGCGGTGTTGTAGAAGATATCTACATTGACAACATTCACATGATCGACATACCTAACGAACCTTTATTGTTCGACTTGTTCTATGGCGGTAAAGGGCCTAACGAAGTTACGGTGGAAGATGAAGAAAATCAGGATATGACCCTGCTTCCGGTAACCGAAGAAACGCCTGCTTTCCGTAATATACATATCTCTAACGTATATTGTAAAGGTTCAGGCCGCGCGATGTTCTTCAACGGACTTCCTGAAATGCCCATCGAAAACATAACGGTAAAAGACGTGGTCATCAGTGACGCCAAAGAAGGTGTAGTGATCAGCCAAGCGGTAAATGTTACTTTGGAAAATATCAAGATAGAAGCTAAAAAAGGTTCGCCGCTTCGTATCAGCAATGCCAAAGGGATCAGAGTGGACGGAGAAACATATAACGCGGGTCATAAGCTTGAAACATTGAATTTCAAGTAACCGGCAACGATGACTCAGACTTCCACAGAAAAGGGCGGTTCTCACTGCCCTCTTCTGTGTGTAATCTAATTCCAATAGATATTTAAGATAACACAACGGTACGACATATAAACGATCCTGCCAGTTTTAAAGAGAAAAAACACGAACTTTAAATCTTGGCAAATGCCTGCTCCAAATCAGCCAGCAGATCGTCAATATGTTCTGTTCCTATAGACAAGCGTACCGTACCCTGTTTAATACCCTGTTCTTCCAATTCCCTTTCATTCAACTGGGAATGTGTGGTAGTTGCCGGATGGATAACCAGTGATTTTACATCTGCCACATTTGCCAGTAATGAAAATATTTCCAAGCTATCAATAAACCGGTGCGCTTCCTGTTGTCCGCCTTTCACGTCAAACGTAAAAATAGAGCCGGCGCCTTTAGGGAAATATTCTTGATATAAAGCATGATCAGGATGATCAGGCAATGCCGGATGATAAACCTTTTCCACTTTCGGATGATTCTTCAGGTATTCCACTACTTTGAGGGCATTTTCTACATGACGCTCTACCCGGAGAGAAAGTGTTTCCAATCCTTGTAACAATATGAAAGCATTCAGAGGACTGATCGCCGCACCTGTATCACGTAACAGAACAGCCCGGATGCGTACTATATAAGCGGCCTCGCCCGCTGCATCGACAAAGCGCACGCCATGATAGCTCGGAGTAGGTTCTGTCAGTTGGGGGAATTTACCGGAAGCCTTCCAATCGAACTTACCCGAATCCACAATCACACCTCCTAACGATGTGCCATGCCCACCGATAAACTTTGTAGCGGAATGGACCACAATGTCCGCTCCATATTCAATCGGACGAATCAAATACGGCGTGCCAAATGTATTATCAACAATTAGTGGAATACGATGCTTATGCGCTATAGCTGCAACAGCTTTTATATCAATTATATTGGAGTTCGGGTTGCCTAACGTTTCAATAAAAACGGCTTTGGTATTATCCTGAATCGCTTTCTCGAAGTTCAACAGGTCGGACGGATCCACAAACGTAGTCGTTATCCCATAAGAAGGTAGCGTATGTGACAGTAAGTTATATGTGCCCCCATAGATGGTTTTGGCAGATACAATATGATCGCCCGCAGCGGTGATATTCTCAAAAGCATACGTTACAGCAGCTGCACCGGAAGCTACAGCAAGCCCTGCTACACCTCCTTCAAGAACAGCCACACGTTCTTCAAAAACACCCTGTGTCGAATTCGTTAATCGCCCATAGATATTCCCTGCATCAGTCAGCCCGAAACGAGCCGCCGCATGTGCCGAGTTATGAAACACATACGAAGTAGTTTGATAAATAGGTACTGCCCGGGCATCAGTAACCGGGTCTGGTTGCTCTTGTCCTACATGGAGCTGCAATGTTTCGAAATGTAGTTTTTTCCTTTCCATAATCTATCTTATTTTATTTGTTTTACTGAATAATTTCCTGACAAAGCTACAACACAAAGAAATATCAAACAAGAAATTATAAAAATATAGAAAATAGCCCTATATTTACAAAGATAAATAGTTTATATATTCTAATCAAGATTACGAAATAACCCTTTTAGAGAATTTTATTCCATGGATACCTTAGACAAAACCGATCTGCAAATACTCCGGATTTTGCAGAACAATTCCAAATTAACGACCAAAGAGCTTGCCGCTCAGGTTAACCTGTCTACAACTCCGGTCTTTGAACGGCTCAAACGGCTTGAAGCCGAAGGTTATATCAAGAAATATGTTGCCATATTGGATGCCGAAAAGCTAAACTGTGGATTCGTTGTGTTTTGCAGTGTCAAACTCAAAAGATTGAATCGCGACATAGCCGCAGAGTTCACCCAGGTCATACAAGACATTCCGGAAGTAGCCGAATGTTACAATATTTCAGGGGAGTATGACTACCTACTGAAGATACACGCACCAGACATGAAATACTATCAGGAGTTTATCCTCAACGTATTAGGCACAATCGACAGCATGGGATCACTAAGAAGTACCTTCGTAATGGCAGATGTAAAGTACAACCATGGCATTTCTATTTGAATTTGAACGCCCTTCACATAAAAAAAGAGGAAAGTCAACTCAGCTAAAGAAGTGGAGGAGCTTACATCGTTTTGCTCTTTTTAAGGGTGGTGCCACCAGGAAGAGAATGATTCAGATAACACTCAATATATCAAGATTTTATATGCTCATTTACGTAAAAGTCCCACCCATCTCAGTAGTCCACTTTGCACAGCTTCGCAGAAGCTTTACTCTGTTGGTTCAATCACTGCGTAAAGGTAGCAAAATTTTGCATTTCACCGAGACAATGCGACTAACTTTATTTGGCGTCCAATAATAACTCCAAGAACATTTTGCCACGTTCAGTAAGTTGGAATTTCTGTGCAGGATGATTCGGTGTATCTGGAATGGTATGCTCTATTAATTTTTGAGCGAGTAGTTTAGTCAGCGTTCTATTAAGATAACCGGAAACTTTTTTGAGATTAAAAGCGACAACCAAGTCTTGACGGGACATCGGTTCAAC